>JAFQZS010000035.1 GCA_017405765.1 Clostridia bacterium | reverse complement strand
TCCCTTGGATGTCTCTCAAATTCATTAACTAGAGCTTTTTCGTTGTTCAATTTTTAAGGTTCAATCTCGCTGTCTTTCGCAACAGCTTTATCAGAATACCACTTCCAACCCAGCTTGTCAATACCTTTTTTGAACTTTTTTATCTTTTTTTCGGCATTGTCAAAAGCGCGCTTCGCGGCATTCCTCTGTCAAACAAATAATCATCCTCACAGCCTTAAAGCTGTGAGGATGATTTGGTGCGACTGACCGGACTTGAACCTGTACGGTTGCCCACACGCCCCTCAAACGTGCGCGTCTGCCTGTTCCGCCACAGTCGCATATCAATGCGGTACTTTTACAGTATAGGACTCAAAAAAGGATTTGTCAAGCGATTTTTTCAAAAAATCAAAAAATATAAAAACAGGCGGAGGACATACCTTAACTTTTGTCCTCCGCCTAAGCCTAGTTGTTAAAATCAGCTCTTACTTTGAGCAAACAAAATCATAATAGAAATCGTCGCCCGAGTAAGATACGGTTATCGTGCCGTCATCGTTCGGCTCCCATGTAATATTCAGGTCGTCTATCATACCAAAATCACCTAAAGTAGACCACGTCTGCTCGCCGAGATCGGTATCTCCCACATATATTACTGCCGTCTTGTCTGCATTAAGCTCCATGTACAGCGTATCGGGAGCTACTTCTGCAGATGCGTCGTCTCCCAAAGCGTCATAAACAGCGTACGACTGCCATACGCCTACATAAGCCGCTTCCTCATCGCTCATGTAATTTGCCGGATTTGCCGCATCGGAGCCTTCCTTTGCGAACATTATGCCCATGCCGGTTCCGCCCACGTCGTCAATATATATGGTGTCGCCGTCGATCGTACCCGTCATTTTATCGCTGCCGGCCGTGATAGTTATCGTGTCGCCGTCAAGCGACCATTTAATGCTGTTTGCGTCGCCTTCGATATCCATGGTGCCCTTGCCGCCCGCGTCAAGCTGCAGAGAAAATCCTGCGGCGTCATCTCCGGTCAAATCGATACCGAACGCCGAAACCTTAACGGATATGTAATTTCCCTCATATCCGGTCTCCTGTGCGCTTCCCGATGAGCCTCCGGAGCATCCTGCAAGCATGACTGCCAACATAAGTACAGCTACCATGATTGCTATTACCCTTCTCGTTCCTTTCATTTTTTTCCCTCCTAATATTTTTTAAGCCTTGGACTTGTGCTTTGATTTTAGCACATTATCCGCAAAATGTCTAGATATCAAGTGTTTTTTCGAGCATTTTTCGTGTTTTTTTCTTATTGTGCGCAATAAAATGTAAGATTCTGCCCCTTTTCAACGTAGTTTACCGAAAGCGTGCCGTCCTCCTTTAGAGTAAACGTTACGTTCACGTCTTCCATAATACCCATGTCATCGAAAACGCTCCATCTGCCTTCGATCGGCTCTGCGTCGGCAAACGTGACAGACGCCGTTTTATCCGAACGTATATCGATCGTGAGCGCGTTCGGCGACACCTTATCCGATGCATCGCTGCCCAGGGCGTCGTATACCGCGTCGGACTTCCAGGCGCCGACGAACAGCTTTTCTTCGTCGGTCAGATAATTTACGGGATCCGCAGCGTCGGAGCCTTCCCTTGCAAATACTATGCTCATGCCGCTGCCGCCGATATCGTTGAGACGTATCACGTCTTTTTCTATCTCGCCTGTCATCGTACCCTGCTCATTTGTTATTGATATTTCGCCGTCTTTTACGGACCACTCTATATCGTATGTTTCGCCGTCAATATCGAACGTGCCCTTTCCTCCTTTTGAAAGATCCAAGGTGAAGCCCTCCACTTCACTGCCGGTATGGAGCCTGTCAAATACCGTTGCGGCGACCGATATATATTTGCCCTCCGGCCCGCTTCCTGCCGAACATGCCGAAAATACTGCGGCCATACACAAGAGCGAAAACACAAGCGCAGTTGCGCGTTTTATATTCATCTTTTGCCACTCCTTTATATTACTGTATAAAAAGCATATCCGCTCTTTATAATTGCGAATATGCTTTCTTCAATTTGCCCTTATTCTATCCATAATCATACCGCTTATAGTGCGGTAATCTTCCGAATTCAGCTTTCTGGCCGCGTACTCTGAAAAGTCGATCGCTTTTCCTACTGTTATAAGCAGCTTAGAGCGGAATTTTTTGCCGCCGCGTATCGTGATCGGTATCACGGGGCGTCCCGTCTTTGCCACGATAAAACCCACGCCGGCCTTTGCCTCCATATCTTCTCCCGTTATATTGCGCGTACCCTCGGGGAAGAGTCCCAGCACACCGCCGTCCTTGACTATTTGTATCGCGGTCTTCATAGATTTTATGTCGTTTTCGCCACGGCTTACAGGGAACGCTCCCAGCCTGGTCAGAAAGTAATTCTTTAGCTTACCGTTAAAAAGTTCCTTTTTTGCCATAAAGCGCACCTGCTTCGGTAAGGTAGTCCCTATAATAATGGGATCAAGATACCTGGTATGATTGGAGCATACTATCGCCCCGCCATCAAGGTCGGACGGGTTGGCCTCAAACATTATTTCTACCGAGTAACAGAGTCTTAAAATGAGATTGCCTAAAACATATGCCATTCTATATAACATAAACGACCTCCCTTCACAAGGCGTCTGACTTCTGTACAAAAACCGTTTGACGCAGAGCAAGCGTCTCTCAGCCTATTATTTTATCAACGGCGTCTATCGTCTGTTCAAGCGTAAGCTTAGTTGAGTCAACGAGCACCGCGTCGGGAGCGCTTTTAAGCGGCGCGTTCGCGCGCGTGGAATCGTTCTGGTCGCGGTACAGAACGTCTCTGAGAACGTCGTTATACTCCACCGACTCGCCTTTTTGTATCATCTCGTTATAACGCCGCATCGCGCGCGCCTCGGGCGTCGCCGTAAGATATATTTTTTTCTGCGCGTTCGGCAAAACGACCGTGCCTATGTCTCGTCCGTCAAGCACACAGTCATGCCCGGCTGCAATATCCCTTTGAAGTCCCAAAAGAAACTCTCTTACGCATCCGAGAGAAGACACGTCCGACGCGCAGACTGAGACCTCGGGAGTGCGTATCTTTGACGTGACGTCCTCTTCGTTCATGATCACATGCTGTTCGCCGTTTATATATTCGAGACCTATCTTGATTTTCGGAAGCAGCGCTTCTACCGATACGCGATCCTTTGGGTCGACCGCGGTTCTTATAACAAAAAGCGCAACAGCGCGGTACAGGCTTCCCGTATCAAGGTAGAGAAAGCCTCTCCTCTCTGCAATGGCTTTTGCTATCGTTGACTTGCCCGCTCCCGCAGGGCCGTCTATCGCTATGTTTATTTTACTCACGGCAAATACCTCCATTACGAAGCGCCAAAGCTTCGGCACACATAAAAAATCACTTTACGTTATCTCCGGCCATATATCCGGTCGAGAACGCTATCTGCAGGTTGAATCCGCCCGTATATCCGCTTACGTCTATAACTTCGCCCGCAAAGTAAAGCCCTTTTACGAGCTTCGACTCCATAGTCGATGGGTTTATTTCCTTAGTGTCCACACCGCCGGAGGTTATTATCGCCTCTTCAATGGGGCGAGTCCCGGAGATCGGCACTCTGAAATCCTTTATCAAACGCGCGAATGCGGCGCGCTCATCCTTCGTTATGTCGGAGCATTTCTTTTCCGGCTGAATGCCGGAACGCTTTACCATAACGGACGTGAGCTTTCCGGGGAAAAGCTTGCCCAGCGAATTGGAAAAATTCTGCTTTGCGGCGGCGTCGAACTCGCTTTGGAGCCTCTTTTCAAGAGTATCCATGTCAAGCGCGCTCTTTAAGTCTATTGAAACTGTGTATCCGTTCTCCTCATAATCTCTCAAATGCGTACTCGCACTGAGCACGATGGGGCCTGAAATGCCGAAATGCGTAAAAAGCATCTCTCCGAAATCCTCGTATACGAGCTTCTCGTTTTTGTCGTACACCTTAAAGCCCACGTTTTTAAGCGAAAGGCCCTGAAGCTCACGGCATACCTTGTCGGGACTTTCAAGCGGTATCAGCGCGGGCACGGGCGGGACGATGTGATGTCCAGCAAATTCCGCGAACCAATAGCCGTCTCCCGTGGAGCCCGTCTGCGGATACGAAAGACCGCCCGTAGCTACGACTACGCTTTTTGCCGGATAATACAGATCGTTCGACAGATATACGCCCTTTACGGCTCCGTTTTCTATAACGACCTGATCTACGTCGCCGTTTATAACGCGGACGCGGCTCTTTTTTAAGAAAAACTCAAGCTTTTCAAGCACATCGGCCGCCTTCTGCGACTGCGGGAAAGCGCGTCCTCCGTGTTCCTCTATGAAATAAAGTCCCAGATTGTTGAAAAATTCGATAAGCTGAGCCGAGCCGAATGTCTTTAGCGCGCTGTACATAAAGCTGCCGTTTACCGGTATGTTTTCAACGAACCCCTGCAGGTCGCACCCTACGTTAGTTATATTGCAACGTCCTTTGCCCGTGAGCAAAAGCTTTTTACCAAGCGACTTATTCTTTTCAAACAGAATAACGTCCTTTCCTCTTACTGCGGCCATTCCCGCCGCTATCATTCCGGCGGGACCTCCGCCTATAACCACTACCTGAGAAGCCATTGTCACACCTCGTTGTTCTTTTCATATACGTCGTATTCGTCCCAGATATTTTCAAGCTCCTCAAATACCGAGAAAACTTCTTCCTTTTTTCGTAAGCCTATTGCAACTATAAGCGCGTTTATCACACTTAGCGGCGCAACAAGCGTATCCACAAACGATATCATATCGCTCTTGGCTATAAGATTATAGTCCGAATGATCCGTAAGCGGCGAGGTCAGCGTATCGGTTATCGCCACAACGGCAGCGCCTCTATCCTTTGCGTACTGAAGCGCGCGCACCGTGCGCCTTGAATACCTGGGAAAGCTTATGCCAATTACTACATCGCCTTTTTTGACTCTCAGCATCTGCTCAAACATCTCGCTTACGCTCGACGTATTAACAAGACGCATATTGTCAAATATGAGATTAAAGTAAAAACCCAAAAATCCGGCCAGCGAAGCCGAACTGCGTACGCCGAGAATATATATGTTTTCCGCGTCGAGTATAGCCGACACGGCATTTTGAAAATCGTCCTTCTTTATATCCTCCAGCGTGAGCCTGAGTTTATCTATATCGGATAATATCACGTTTCTAAGCACTTCATCCTCGTTTATCCTTCCGGATGAAGCCTGTATCCTCTGTACGGACGTAAGTTTTGCTCGGATAAGCTCCTGAAGCGCCTTCTGAAGCTTCGGGTATCCGTTGTATCCCAGTTCCGTTGCAAAACGCACTACCGTAGACTCGCTCACTCCTACGGCTTGACCGAGTTTGCACGCTGTCATGAACGCCGCTTTATCGTAATTTTCAACTATGTATTTTCCGATTGCCCGATGTCCTTTTGAAAAGGAGGGCATAGATGACTGTATCTTTAAAAGCAGATCTCTTTCGGACGTCACTTTTTGTCTCTCCTTTATACGTTTGCTTGCTTTTTACATAGAACATTTTATAACACGCCAAAGCTAAAAGCAAGAATAATTTCATTTTTTATCCGGATTCGCGCGTTATCAGCCGTTTTTTAGATAAATCCGTGTGAAAAATGAAGATTTTAAAACCGTTTCATGCATAAACCAAATTCGGCTCGGTAAAAAGCCGTCAATCGTCGCGCGTTATATCCTGAAGCTGTGCAAGCTCCGCAGGATTTAAATATCTGTAATGACCCGTTTTCAGATCTCCGAGTTCCAAAAGACCTACCGATATTCGTTTAAGTCTTTTTACGAACAGCCCCGTCTCATCGCACATGCGCCTTATCTGACGGTTTCGTCCCTCGAATATTTCTATGCAAAGGACCTCGTTGTCGCCTTTCATAGAAACTCTTGACACATTCGCTCCGCGCGTTATATACCCGTCGAGCTTCATGGGGCGCGAAAGCTTGATCATCTGCCCTTCGCTTGCCTTACCCTTTATGAGCACATGATACTTTTTGCTTATATGGTGCTTGGGATGCGTCATTCTGTATATAAAGTCGCCGTCGTTCGACAAAAGCAGCAGTCCTTCGGAATTATAGTCTAGCCTGCCCACGGGAGACACCCTCACCGGAACGTCCGAAAGCAGGTCTATTACAGTCTTTCGCCCTCTGTCGTCAGACGTCGAGGTTATGCATCCGCGCGGCTTGTTGAGCATTATGTAAACCTTTTTGTCAGTCTCCGAGCCTATGCGCCGCCCCTCCAAAAACACCTCGTCCTCTCCGGGCGTTACCATATCTCCCGGCACGGCGGTACGCCTGTTGATGCGCACCTTTCCTTCCTCTACCATTTTGTCCGCGCCGCGACGGGAAGCCGCTCCGTGCATAGCCAAATATTTCTGTATTCTTATTTTCTCCGCCAATACTCTTTCCTCCGAAGCCTTCTTTGAAATTATCGTAAGTTTACAATACAAATCACCTGCCGCAAAAAAGCGTATGCAGCAGGTGATCGCGTCTTTACATTACGTCTCTCATTCCTGCGAATCGTTGTCGGGCGTCCAAGTGCTTTCCTGCGTACCCATTTTTTCATCTACTATCATCTTCACCTTGTCGATAACGTCAGGTATGAGCTCAATGACCTTATCTATCGTAGTTATCGAGTTGGATACGGATATAATCTTTACCTGCCCCTTGCTTACGATAAGAAAAGCAATCGGCGTGACCGTAACTCCGGAGGACGCCGCCGCTCCGAACGGCTTTTGAATTGCCGACGGATCGGATTCCTTGGCCTGCTTCGGGATATCGCTTCCGCCCGCAACGAAACCGAACGATACCTTCGATACGGGGATTATTACCGTACCGTCAGCCGTTTCTATCGGCGTACCCACTATCGTGTTCACGTCTACCATTTCCTTGATGCTGCTCATCGCCGTTTTCATAAAATCATGAATAGGATGTTCGTTCATAATTACACCGCCTTACTGTTTAAAAATTCGTTTTTATTCTAACCTTTTATATTAAATTTATGTCACGGGGTCAAGCCTGCTTTTTGGCTTTGCGCCCTTTTTTTGATTTTTGATCCTGTTATACGACATAAACAGATTTATTCCGAAGATAATAAGGCTTATAAGCCTTGCCTTTATGCATACGCGCGCCCTCACATCGAACGTCTGTGTGTCAAATTCGGGACGAACGTCTATACGCATATTCTCCGTTTTAAAGTTTGACCAAATGAACGGCTCTATCACATATACAGCCGAATAAATATATCCCGTCGTCATGGCCGTGCTTTTCGCGTCGGCTGAGCCGAAGTCTATATCGACCGATACGTCCTCGAGAATTATGGTCTTCGTTATTCCGCTGACCGCTTCTTTTGCGACGGCAAATCCTACGGAAAGCTTGTCAAGAAATCCGAGAGCCTCGTCCTCGCTTTTTTTCTTCTTTTTGGGCTTTTTCTTCGCCTTCTTCTGAAACTTCTTCACGAGCTTTAAAACATCGAGCTTTATGAATAAAAGCGACACGAAAACGGAAAGCTCCCCGTCGTACGTTATACGCACCTTTAAAAAGGAGAAAAGAAAGCCAAGCACAAGCGCCGCAATAATAATAAATACAAGCGTCTTTATCATTTCTCTCCCCCCTTTTATTTATTACGGTTATTATTGTGCGTCGGAGGGATTTTTATCCCCGCCGCTTTTGTTTTCTTCCGGCTTCGGAAGCTCGTCTATTGACGAAAGACCGAACATTTTAAGAAACTCATGCGTAGTCACGTAAAGCTTGGGCCTTCCGGGCGCGTCGAGCGTTCCCGCCTCTTCTACAAGGCCTCGCTCAATAAGATTCTGCAGCGAATACGAGGAGTCCACTCCCCTTATCTGATCTATATACGCACGCGTTACAGGCTGATTATACGCCGTCGCGGCAAGCACCTCGAGCGCCTGCTGTGACAGCGAGTACACACGCCCCGTATCGAGTGCGTTTTTTATTTCTGGCGCATATTTGGGCTTTGTCACAAGGCGCACGCAGTCTTCCATGCGTATAAGCTTTATCCCTCTTGCGGGCGCATCGTAATCGTTCATCATCTCGTCTATACACTCGTTTACGGCCGATGCGTCAAGTCCTGTTGCCGAGGCTATCCGCTCTAAGGAAAGCTCTTCTCCGGATGCGAAAAGCACCGCCTCTATTGCCGCTTTTATATTGTCTCTCTCCAAAAAAACACCGCCGTTCGTCTAAATATGCGTGTCAGCCGCTTCTATCTCGTAATTCATATCACCGACGTCTCTTACGGATATTTTTTTGTCGCTGACAAGCTCAAGCACCGCAAGGAACGTGGCAACTATTTCGGAGCGTGAGCGCGCCCCCGAAAAAAGCGTTATGAAATCAAGCTTCAGGGCTCTTTTAAGTCTGCTTTTTATCTCGCTTATCTTATCCGATACGGAATATATTTCACGCTTCAAAAAATCGGCAAGCGTATCGGGATTTGTCGGCTTTAAGCGCTCACTCCTTTGCAGTACGCGGATATACGCATTTCTAAGCGAGCTTTGAGGCATCGTTTCGCGATATTTTTTCGGAAAAGACAAAGGCATTGGCATATGCGCATACGTTTCGCCGGCTTCATCCCTAAGCTTTGCAAGACACGCCGCGTTCTGCTTGCATTTTTCGTATTCTATAAGCGCCCATGTAAGGTCGCGCCGCGGATCGTCGTCTTCGTCGGCTTCTGCCCTCGGCAGAAGCATGCGCGACTTTATAAGAAGCAGCTGCGACGCCATGACAAGAAAGTCTGCCGTAAGCTCCATGTTCATCTCATCCATCGTTTTGATATATAAGAAGAACTGTTCTGATATCTCGAAAATATCTATATCGAAGATATCAAGCTTGCTTGTTTTTATCATATCGAGCAAAAGGTCAAGAGGTCCCTCATATACCCTAAGCTTAAAAAGCGGTTTGTCCATGCTCCCTCCTTACGAAAAAAGCGAAACGAGCGAAACGGCCAAAAATTCTATTCCCGACCACACCTTGGAAAAAAGAAACGACAGCGGAACATCAAGCACGTTTAAAAACAAAAGCGCCATTAGTCCCAGCATGATATATCTTTCGTATCTCATAATGCCGAAATACGTGCGCTCCGGCAAAAATGCAGTCACAACACGCGAACCGTCGAGCGGCGGCACGGGTATGAGATTGAATACGCCGAGGCCAATATTTATACTTATACATACGGAAAAGAAGGTTATTATTGCTATGGCGGTTGCTCCCAGGCTGCCGTCCGGCTGCGCTGCGTTTATCTGCACTATAAGCGCGATCACATAGAATAAAAAGGCGAGTATAAAATTCGACACAGGTCCCGCAAGCGCCGTTATCGCCATTCCTCCTTTGGGGTTTTTAAACCGCATGGGATTTACGCCCACGGGCTTTGCCCAGCCGAAACCCACTAAAAGAAGCATTATTCCGCCGAATATGTCGATATGCTTCAAAGGGTTAAGCGTAAGCCTGCCCTGTATTCTGGCCGTATCGTCGCCCATGAGATAGGCCGCGAGACCGTGCGAAAACTCATGCACCGTAAGCGCAAGTATTACTGCGATCACTCTGAAAATAAGCTCTGAAAAGCTTGATATATTAAAAAGCATCCGTATCTCCCGTAATTATTCTTTCGGCGGCCGGTCGTCACTCTCCGCACCGCTTTCGCTTTGCACTGCGGCCGCCGCATCGTATTTGCTTCTGTCAATGCCGCGCTTCGTCACGGCTTTCTCTGCGTATTTTCTGATAAGCGAATATATAACCGCCATAAGCGGCACGCCAATAAGCATACCCGTAACGCCGCCTAGTCCTCCGCCTATGATTATAGCTGCAAATACCCAAAGTCCCTCGAGCCCTATTACGTTACCCACGACCTTGGGATATATGAGATTGCCCTCTATCTGCTGGAGTATTATTATGAAAATAATAAATACGAGCGCCTTTATCGGGTCGACCATAAGTATGATGAACGCCGACGGTATAGTTCCGAGATAGGCGCCGAGCACGGGGATCAGACTCGTCGCGCCGACGAGGCACGCAATGAGCGGCGCATAAGGTATGCCGATTATCAGCATTCCTATAAAGCAAAGGCAGCCGAGTATTACGGCTTCCAAAAGCTGACCGCCGATAAAGCGCGAGAACGTCACGTTCGCCTCTTGGGCTATCTCTATTATTTTATCTGCCGCTTTTTGCTTAAATACGGCATAGCAGAGTTTTTTCGATATTCTTACGAGCTTTTCCTTCGCGTAGAGCATATAGGCGGCGAATATCAGACCTATAATGAAATTCATCACCGCTTTTGTAGCGCTTACCGTAGCATCCAGCGCCATGCTTGCCGCGTTCTTTATAAGGTCGCTCAAGGTCAGCTCGAACTGCTCCCAAAAGCTTTGTACCGTGTCCCAAAGATTATCGGAAAGGCTGAGCCTTTCGGCGAACTGAGAAAAGCCTGCGTTCGCGCCGGCAAGATAATCCGGAAGGCTCTCCGCAAGCAGCCGCACACTTTTTGCCACCTGAGGCACAACGACTAACGAAAGTACCGTGATAAAGAGCGCAAACGTGGCGTAAGTGAGCAGTATGCAGACAACTCGCTTTAATTCTGCGCCGTTTTTAAGCGAGGGAAAGCTCTTTTTAAAAAGATGCTTCTCGTAGATCTTTAAGAGCACATTCATTACGAACATAATGCACGCGCCTATCACGATGGGCTTTATCACGCCGAATACGAAGCCCAAAGACGTTACGACAACATCTATATGCGACAGCACGAGATAAAGAATCACGATATAAGTTGCAAGCAGTATATATTTTTTGAAAACCGCCTTATCCAAATACAGCCCTCCGGTCGCACACGTTTTACTGTTTTTCATTATATAACAATACGGCGTCAAACGCATTACAAATTTGTAAATTCATTTTTAAAATATGCATAAAAAAGAGTAAGCGGCGCGTTCGCGCCGCTTAGAGTGTCTTATATTCACCCGGTTACGCCGGTATATTACATAAGAGTCGAGAGAGAGCCGCCTGCCGTCATCGGGCTTAAGGTAACTCTGTCAACTACTACGTTTACGATGCCGGGCTTGCCGGATGCAATTACCTTCTCGATCGCGGGGATTATATCCTCGGGCTTTTCAACGAGAACGCCTACGCCGCCCCACATAGCGGGAAGCATATCGTAACGGCGGTTCATTTCGAGCTCGCACGCAACGGTACCGTTCTTTGCAACGTAGTCTTTATTGCCGTATTCCTCAGACAGCTTGATAACGCCCCATGCGGAGTCGTTCGAGATAACTGCTACGAGCGGAACGTTGTTCTTTGCGAAAGTATCGAATTCCATGGGATAGAAGCCGAAGCTGCCGTCGCCGCTGTAGTAGATTATCGGCTTGCCGGTGCCGTAGTAAGTACCGAGCGAGAAGCCTGCGCCGGTGCCTATCGTACCGAGAGGACCGAACGTAACTACCTGGCTCGGACGGCTTGCCTTTGCGAAGAGGCCCGACCACAGCGAAGCCTCGCCGCCGTCGCAGATTATCGAGAAGTCCTTGCCCTTGTCGGACTCTAAGAACTTAACTACTTCCATAGCGCAGCGTCCGGGGTTAATCGGTATAGCGTCGGAGTTAGCCGCAGCGTTTACCTTATCGTCGTACTCTTTGTTGAGTTCCTTTGCTCTTGCAGTCCAACCGCCGTCCTTAACGGGCTCGGGCATCTTCTTTAAGAGAGCCTCGTAGATCTGCTTCATAGCTGCGCCTGCGCCCGCTACGATACCGATGTCGGCGCGGGTGTTGAAGCCGATGAAGTTCTTGTCGGTGTCTATCTGAACCAAAGTAGCGTCTGCATTGAAGAACGGAGCCCAGCCGCGGCGAACGAGATAGTTGTTGTTCATGCCTATTTCAACTATAACGTCAGCTTCGCACAGGCATCTGCCGCCTATCGAAGCCAGCGGATGATGGTCGTCTATAAATACGCCGCGCGCAAGGTTGCAGACCATAACGGGGGCCTGAAGATGTTCTGCAAGCTTAGTGAAGCATTCGCCGTACTGTGCGTTCCAGCGCGCGTGGTCGCCGATGAAGAAAGCGGGCTTCTTAGCCTTTGCCAGAGCGTCCGCAACTGCGTCGATAAGAACGGGATCGCCGAACGGAACGGCATCGGTGCGGTATTTTGCGGGCAGGTCGAGCGGCTTCTTCTTTCTCGGAAGCGTCTCAACGTCGTCGTCAAAGGGAACTGCGAGAACGTCTGCGGGCATCTCTAAGTAAACGGGTCCGGGAGTGTCTGCAAGCGCATATCTGAACGCCATCGAGATATACTCGGCGGTGCGGTTGCCTGCGCCTACTCTTCTTGACCACTTCGTGCAGGTAGACATAACTTCGAGAGAGTTTATGCACTGCAGAGCGCCGGTATCTACGAACGGCTGCATGCCTGCGCCGCCGATGTGGATAACGGGCGAACCTAACATCTTAGCCTCGATCATAGCCGTAACGGTATCGGTGATACCGGGGCCTGCCGTTGTGATAACTACGCCCGGCTTGCCGGTAGCTCTCGCATATGCGTCTGCCGCATATGCTGCTGCGCACTCATGGCGGCAGTCAACTACCTTTATGCCTTCGTCGCGGCATCCGTATAAGAGCTGGGTGATGTGTCCGCCTACAAGCGTGAACACTACCTCAACGCCTTCCTGCTTCAGAGCCTTGGCAGCGAGATAGCCGCCGTTAATCTTTCCCATAATTTTTTACCTCCTATATTCAGAATTTTTACGGTGCTATGTAAAAAATGTGTATAAAGCACATATCTGTGTAACATTATATCCTAAATCTTTCCGATTGTAAACACCGCATTTGGCTTTTTGCACAATTTTTTGCAAATAAAATGCGGCCGAAGCCGCATTTAATTTACATCTCTCAAGTTTTTGTTACGAAATATCTATACTTATGCATTGCGACTTTGACGTAAATCCGTCAGAACACAGCCAAACAAGTTTAGCATAAGCTGCGCTTTTGGCGTCTACGACGGCGGAAGACGAAAGCCGAGTGCAGGAGATCATCTGCCCGCTTTCATCATACAAAGCTGCAAATACAAGGCTTTCCTCAGATATATCTCCGGTCACAACAATGCACCCGTCGGCGCATACGTATGACAGAGTCTCGCCCGTATCATCGTCCTCGACCGTGCCCCCGGGCGCGTCTTTTGGCGCTATAATTACTTTTGTCGCCCTTGTTTTGTCAGCGTTGAGTATCGAATATCCCGACCAGCCGTATTCCGCCTTTTCACTGTCGGTCTGCTCTGTCGAAACATATCCGTCCGACGGATAAATAAGCTCCATATTTTCACCTGTCACGATCGGCTTATCCCAACTGTTCACGGCAGTAACGGAACCCTCCGCCACAAATATGCCGCCCGTTATATTAGCTCCGGCAAAGGCTGCGCCCACGCTCCAGTCGTCATCGGACGATACAACGCCCTTTGATTCAACGTATCCGCCGCTCATATTGAAATCACAGCCATATATCGAGCCTATCCACGACCATTGACCGCCTATTCCCGCAAAATTGGCTGCATAAATGCACCCTCCTGTAACCGTCATACGATCCGCGCAAATGGGAAGGTATCCGCTTGCTCGGATAACGCCGCCGTTTACCGTAAGATCCTCTGTAACTATCGGCAGAGAAGCAGTTATCTCGCCGTCGTTTATCTCAATGCTTTCCGCCTTCATGCCTATAACTACACCGTCGCCCTCCTGCGGATAGCGCGAATAAAGCTTTCCTCCGTTTACAACAAGCTGCTTTGTGCTTATTTGGTTGAACGTAAGCTCGCCGTTTCCTTGTATGGTCAAGGCATGTTCGTTTCCATATATTACCGATACTGTTTTATCTGTGTCTATCGTAAGTATTGCGTCTTCGTCAAGCTGTATTATTTTATCCGACTCAAGCTCGCTTGCATTGACAGCGCCGCCTATCTTCTGAAAATCGGGCTCGCCGTCGCTTGCCGATGCAGAAGCGACGCATAAAAGCACAAGCAGAATTGCAGTTATCAAAGAAAAGATCCGTTTGCGTCTTGCACTCATTTTGATTCCCTCCAGCCCATGTTTTATTACAAGTCGTTTCTTATAAGATCTTCATAGCTTTCGCGGCGTATGACCTCGCGGCTTTGTCCGCCGCTTACGAACACCGTCGCGGCGCGCGGCACGCGGTTATAATTCGACGCCATGGAATAATTGTATGCGCCCGTCGAGAATACAGCGATTATATCGCCGGCCTGCGTCTTTTGAAGCGGCATATCTTTTCCTATAAGGTCCCCGCTTTCACAGCAGCGTCCCGCAAGCGTTATGATTTCGCTTGGCTCCTCTCCCGCACGGTTCGCGACCGTCGCCGAGTAACGCGACTCATAAAGCGCATAGCGAGGGTTGTCCGTCATGCCGCCGTCAACGGCAACGTAAGTGCGAACGTCCTTTATGGTCTTTACAGAACCCACGGTATAAAGAGTCACTCCCGCCGCCGCAACTATGGAGCGTCCCGGCTCTATAAGTATTCGCGGCACGGGCTCTCCCATACTTTCACACTTCTTTTTAATATGAGAAAGCACCTTTGAGAACATTTCCGAAGGCGAGATCGGCTTGTCCTCCTCAGTATATTTTATGCCGTAGCCTCCGCCTAAGTTAAGCTCGCGTATATCTATCGAAAGCTCGCGTCTCAAGCGCGCTATAAAGTCTATCATAACGTCGGCAGCGCCGAAGAACGGCTCCGTCATGAATATCTGCGAACCGATATGGCAATGTACCCCAACTACTTCTATGCCCGACAGTCCGGACGCCGTTTTCATTATTTCAAACGCCTCGCCGTTTTCAAGCGCAACGCCGAATTTCGAATCTATCTGTCCGGTCATGACGGCGTCGAACGTATGAGCGTCGATGCCGGGTTTTATGCGGAAGGATATCTTAGCCCTGACGCCGCGCTTTTTTGCAAGCTCATTTAAAAGGAAGAGCTCTTCTTTATTGTCGACCGCAAAGCGTCCTACCCCATAGGAGAGCGCAAGCTCTATCTCGTCGGCTGTTTTGTTGTTGCCGTGAAAGTATATCTTTTCAGGCGGAAAGTTCTCCTTCATCGCCGTGTAAAGCTCGCCTCCCGACACAACGTCGACGCCGAGCCCTTCCTCGTTTACAAGGCGATACATAGCACGGCACGAAAACGCCTTGCTTGCATAAAGCACAAGCCCGTTTTCTCCGACGCCGTCATATATTGCGCGCTTAAATTCGCGGCATGTATCTCTTATCATATCTTCGTCCATCACATAAAGAGGCGTACCGTACTTCTTTGCAAGATCCACAGTGTTCACGCCGCCTATATGGAGGCAGTTATCCTTGATCGTTTGATTTGGGTAAAGCATCTTTAACCTCCGTTATATTGTCAAATTCATTTATTATGTCAACTATTTCTTTGCATCCCTGCCCCGTTTTCGCAGAAAACGATATGACCTCGGTATCCTCACTCAGCGCAAGCTTTTCTCTTATATTGGCAACCGACTCCGAAGCGGCAGTTTTGGAAAGCTTGTCCGCTTTTGTCGCAACTACCATAAAGGGGATCTCTGCGGCCTTTAAAAATTCGGCCATGGCTATGTCGTCGTTCGTCGGATCATGGCGTATGTCCACAAGCGAAAAAACAAGCTCTATGTTTTTTGAAAGCCTGAAATAATCCTCTATAAAGACTCCCCAGGTCCGTTTCTTTTCCTTAGATACCTTTGCAAAGCCGTATCCCGGCAGATCGACGAGATAGACCTTCCCGTCGAGCAGATAATAATTTATAGTAGCCGTCTTTCCAGGCGTTGACGACGTGCGCGCAAAGTTCTTTCTGTTTAACACTTTATTTATAAGCGAGGATTTTCCCACGTTGCTGCGTCCCGCAAATACGATCTCGGGCAGCCCGCTTTTTATGAACTGCGACTTGTGAGCCGCCGATATGGCAAGCTCTACCTTGTGAAAATTCATATGCACCTCTTTTTACTGGCTTATCTCAGCCATGTTCATGCGCGGCTCGTTATGCGCCACGGTCAGGTCTATATCATTATTTTCTGCAGACGCAAAGGGCGATACTGCAAACGCCGTATTTATGACTTCATCAATATAAGATGCGGTCACAAATTCTATGTTTTGTTTTACCTCATCGTCAAGCTCCGCTATATCCTTTTCGCACTCTTTCGGTATTATCACCGTCTTTACGCCCGCCTTATAGGCCGCCATGCTCTTTTCCTTAAGACCGCCTATCGCAAGCACGCGGCCGCGAAGCGTTATCTCGCCCGTCATCGCAACATCGCGGCGCACAGGGCATCCCGACAGCGCGGAAATAAGCGCGCATGCTATAGTTATACCGGCCGACGGACCGTCCTTCGGTATCGCTCCTTCGGGAAAATGTATATGTATATCCTTCGTTTTATAAAAGTCGCGCGGTATCGAACCAAAAAGAGCGATGCGGCTTCTTATGCAGCTTATCGCCGCATGAGCCGACTCCTTCATAACGTCTCCCAACAGTCCCGTAAGTTCCACCTTACCGGAGCCGTCCATAACGTTCACCTCTACGGAAAGAAGGTCGCCTCCCGTCTGTGTCCATGCAAGTCCGTTCACAACGCCTACCTGGTCTTCTTTAGGGATCTTTTCTTTTATTACCTTTACCGGGCCCAAAAACTCTGCGAGATTTGCCTCTGTCACGCGAACGCTTTCTTTTTCCCCCGAAACTATAAGCGCCGCGGCCTTTCGGCATACCTTGGCTATCTCGCGCTCCAGGTTTCTCACTCCGGCCTCCATCGTATAGCTCTCTATTATCTGCGAAACGGCCGTCTGGTCAAATTTAAGCCGTTTCGCCGAAAGCCCGTGCTTTTTAAGCTGCTTCGGTATAAGGTGGAGCTTTGCGATGTTCTGTTTTTCCACGGCGGTGTAGCTCGTTATCTCTATTACCTCCATACGGTCCAAAAGCGGGCGCGGTATCGTATCGAGCGTATTTGCCGTCGTTATGAACATGACCTTCGAGAGGTCGAACGGAAGCTCGATATAATGGTCGCGAAACTCCACGTTCTGCTCCCCGTCGAGGACCTCGAGCATTGCGGACGCGGGATCTCCTCTGAAATCGCTCGACATTTTGTCTATCTCATCAAGTATGACAACGGGATTTTTGCTGCCGGCCTGCCTGAGCGCATTTATAATGCGGCCGGGCATCGCGCCTATATAAGTCTTTCTGTGTCCCCTTATGTCGGCCTCATCACGCACTCCTCCCAAGGAAACGCGGGCATATTTTCTGCCCATGGCGGAAGCGACGGAGCGCCCCACAGACGTCTTGCCTACGCCGGGAGGGCCTACAAGGCAGAGTATCTGCGGGCTTTGATCCTGTGTCAGCGCGCGCACGGCCATAAATTCTATTATCCTGTCCTTTACCTTTGTAAGGCCATAATGATCGGCGTCCAGGATCTTTCGCGCGCGCTTTATGTCTATGCGCTCGCGCGTCGTTTTGTTCCACGGCAGCTCAAGACAAGTGTCGAGATATGTACGTATCACAGCGCTTTCCGAGGAACCGTAGGGCATTTTCATAAGGCGTGCCGCCTCTTTTAAAAGATGCTCTTCAGATTCCTTTTTAAGCTTCAGCTTCTTTATTTTATCCTTGTATTCAAGCGACTCCTCGTATGTGTTCTCGCCCTCGCCCAATTCGCCCTGTATTACCTTCATCTGCTCTCTGAGATAATACTCACGCTGATTCTTATCTATCTGTTCGCGTATTTTTTCACGCATTTCGTTTTCAACGTCGAGTATGCTTATCTCGTTTTCAAGCGTAAAAATTATTTTTTTAAGGCGTTCGTACTCGTCGAACTCCTCTAAGACCGCCTGCTTCTCGCTAAGCTTGATAGGCGTTCCCGAAGCAAGCTCGTCTGCAAGTGCGCCCGGCGTTTTTGCCTCTATCACCTTTAGCATAAGATCGCCCGGCAGCTTCGGCGCAAGCTCGGAATAATCCAAACAGGTATTCTGCGCGTTACGCATAAGCGCTTCGCGGCGTATGCGCGATACGGCGCGCGCCATCGGCACAAAATCGTCGACTTCGGCCTCAAAATACGGCTCGGTGCGTATGATCTTTATTATGCGCGCGCGTTTTACTCCCTCAACTATGACGCGCAGAGTGTCGCCCGGCACTTTGATTATCTGCTTTACCTTTGCTATAGTGCCGACTTCGTAAAGGTCTTCTGTTTTGGGCTTATCAGTTATCGTATCCTTTTGCGCCACCAAAAAAATGCGCTGATCCCGCTCCATCGCCTCGTCAAGCGCTTTTACTGATTTCTTTCGTCCCACGTCAAAATGAAGATTCATTGCCGGGAAGACGCAAAGCCCCCTAAGCGCCAGAAGCGGCATCCTTATAGGCTCTCTGTTTTCTATATCAGAATTTGACTCGTTATTTATCATTATACTTGATCCTCCGTAAAATCCCTTGCGGAATATGAATAAATAATAACATATAATGTCGATTTATACAATAAAAAATAATTGGGAGCGCGACTATAATTTTCGCGCTCCCTATCTTTCTATGTACTGTTTTATGCCGATTCGACACTCGCCTGATGCTCTTCCGTGTGGACCTTGTTCGATATGCCGCTCCAATTATCTCCGCTTGCAAAAACAGAGAAAAGGAAAGAGATAAGCCCCAGACACGCGATCAGCGCAATGCGCATAAGCCATTTCCTAGCGACCACACATATGCCCTCCCCGTTTTAAAGACGATCACAGCGCCATCCGAAAAGCGAACGGCTGCTTAGACTCAATATGTTCCTTTTCAAAATATTCTAACCCCAAATTAAGCAAAAATCAAGTAAAAATATATTATTTCGACAAAAAAATCGTCATATTTATTAAACGAGGATCGCCGCCTTTTTTCGATGGATCATAAAAACAGCCGCGCCCCAAAGGGCGCGGCGGTCAGCGTGTCATATTACGGAAGCATGAACTTGTCGTGTATTGCGGCAACAGCCTTTTCGGCGTTCGCTCTCTCAACAAGGACGGATATCTTTATCTCGCTCGTTGAGATGCTCTTTATATTTATGCCGACGTCCTGAAGCGCTTCGAACATCTTCGCCGCAACGCCGGGGTTGCTTGCCATGCCTGCTCCTACTATCGATACCTTCGATACGTTCTCGTCGAACTTAACATCGGTGCCGCCTATCGCGCTTAAATTGTCCTTTATTACCTTCAGAGCCGTTTCGAGATTACCTTCCGTTACGGTGAAGCTTATCTCCTGTATGTTATTCTCCTGTCCTGCCGACTGCAGTATTATGTCTACATTGATATTATGCTTTGCCAAAAGCGAAAACAGCTTAAAAGCTACGCCGGGCTGATCCTTAAGCCCCGTAACTGCTATCTGCGCAACATCGTTGTCGCGCGCTACACCCTTTATCAACATTTTTTCCACGTCAGAAACCTCCTTAACTTTTGTTCCGGGTACTCTATTAAAGCTTGAGAGCACTTCGAGCTCTACATTATATTTCTTTGCCATTTCTACTGAGCGGTTATGAAGTACGTTCGCGCCGAGGCTTGCAAGCTCCAGCATCTCGTCATAAGATACGTCCTCTAACTTCACCGCATTCTTAACTATGCGTGGGTCAGCCGTATATACGCCGTCAACGTCGGTATATATCTGGCAAACGTCGGCCTTTAACGCCGCCGCCAAGGCAACGGCCGACGTATCGGAGCCTCCGCGGCCGAGCGTGGTTATATCGTCGTAACGGTTTATACCCTGGAAGCCAGCAACTATGACTACTTTTTTCTTGTCTATCTCAAAGGATATGCGCTCTGTGTCGATATCCTTTATCCTGGCTGCGGAATAAGTGGTATTGGTATGCATACCGGCCTGCCAGCCCGTAAGCGAAATAACGGGAGTGCCCATCTTTTCAAGAGCCATTGCAAGAAGCGATATAGATATCTGTTCGCCCGTTGAAAGAAGCATATCCATTTCACGCTTCGACGCCTTCGGATTTATTTCCTTCGCCTTTTCGATAAGATCGTCCGTCGTATCGCCCTGAGCCGAAACAACGACTACGACGCTGTTTCCTTTATTGTAGTCGTCTGAGATTATGCCGGCTACGTTGAAAAGCTTTGCAGCGTCGGCAACGGAAGAGCCGCCGAATTTTTTTACTATCAACATATCTTTTTTAACACCCTTTCGTGTACTGATTACTTATTTAATATCTTTATGCCGTGCGAGTCGGAAAAGAGCGGCAGTACGCGCCAGCCTATCCCTCTTTCCTTCAATGCTCCGCGCACCTTTTTTACAAAACTCCTGTCGGAAGCCTCCGATATCGCCATTATTGTAGGACCCGCGCCGCTTAAATATACGCCATAAGGTTCAAAAGAGTTTAAAACCTCCATGACTTCGCCGGCTCCTTCGATATGAGGCAGTCGGTACGGCTGGTGAAGCTTATCGGAAAGCGCAAAGCGCAGCGCTTCAAAATCATGTTCATAAAACGCCGAAGCAAGATATGCCGCTCTCGCAGTGTTGTACACCGCGTCCGAGTGGCTTACGCGATGCGGTATAAGCGTTCGCGACTTGCTCGTTTTCATTCGAAAGTCCGGCACAAGAGCGCAGAACATTACCTTTCGGCCGATCGTTATGCGTTTGTAGCTTACTTTGCCGTTTTCGTATATACAGAAGCACAGCCCGCCCGTGATGCAGGGCGTCGTATTATCGGGATGTCCCTCCAAAGACGCGGCAAGGTCGATAAGCTCGCCCGTTTTAAGCGGTTCACCCAGTATCGAGTTAGCGCCGAAGATCGCCGCCGATATGCAGGCGGAGCTCGATCCCAGTCCCCTTGCGGGAGGTATCTTGGTTTCCTGAGTTACGCGTATGCCGTAGAACGGCTTTCCGCATATATCGTATACGGCGCGCGCACTTTTTATGAATATATTGTTCTCGTCTATTCGTTCTTTTACGTTTCGGCTTATTACGCAGCTTTCATCGCTTTCCTCTATCGTGACGGTATTATAAAGGTTCAAAGCTACACCGATACAGTCAAACCCCGGACCGATATTCGCGCTCGTTGCTCCTACTCTTATTTTTACCATGCGAAAAGCTTAAAGCACGCGAATAACGGAACCCACCTTGCAGCATCCCGAAGCGGAAAGCTTGTCGATGTTTTCCTTCATCTGCTCTTCGCTAAACGATTTCGTAAGGAAGGTATATTCGCCTGCAGGCATGTCCTCGCGCACTATGCGCTTTACCGTGCCGAATATCGAATAAACGGCTGCCTTCATATCAACGCTTGCGTCTGTGGTGCGAACGTAGAACTCATGCTCGTAAGTATTAAAGTCGCGCACGTTCTCGTAATCCACTTCACCCCAGAATATATCTCTTCTTCCCTTTGACGCGTCTATTATATCGGCAACTACCGCCGAAGCCGTGGGCAGCTTGCCCGCGCCTCTGCCGTAGAACATTACGTCGCCTATCGAGTCGCCCTTAACGAGTATCGCATTGAATACGTCGTCAACATTTGCAAGCGGGTTGGACGAGGATATGATGAACGGCGCAACAAGCACCGATACCGTTCCGTCGGAATTGAGAACGGAGCGGCCGAGAAGCTTTATAACGCTCGACGTCGCCTTTGCATACTGCACGTCGGTAAGGCTTATGCCGGTTATGCCCTCTGTATGTATCTTATCGGGCGATACCTGCATGGAGAACGCAAGCGAGGAAAGGATCGCTATCTTTCTGCAGGCGTCTATTCCCAAAACGTCGGCGTCGGGGTTCGCCTCGGCGTAGCCCTTCTTCTGAGCGTCCTTTAATACCTCGTCAAAGCTTAAATGCTCGTTTATCATTTTTGTAAGTATATAGTTCGTCGTGCCGTTTAAGATGCCCGTGATCTCTTCTATCTCGTTTGCGGCAAGGCACTGGTGCATAGGTCTTATTATCGGTATGCCGCCGCCTACGGAAGCCTCGAAAAGATAGCTTATGCCCTTGTCCTTCGCTATCTTTAAAAGCTCGTATCCCTTGTTTGCAACAAGCTCCTTATTTGAAGTTACAACGCTCTTTCCCGCCATGAGAGCCGCTTTCGTAAAATCGTACGAAGGCTTTATTCCGCCTATTACCTCGGCGACAATAGACACCTCGGGATCGTTTAAGATGTCGTTGAAGTCCTTTGTAAAAAGATGAGCGTTGGGCGCGTCGGAAAAATCGCGTATATCAAGTATGTATTTTACGCGTATCTCGTCGCCGGCCTTCTTTTTGATGCTCTCGGCATTCTTCGTAAGCACCTCGTAAACTCCGCTGCCTACCGTGCCGTAACCTAAAATAGCAACATTTATCATTAGAATACCTCCGAAAAGTTTATATTTTATCCTGCTAAAATTTCAAGTTTTTTTAAACCCTGTATCGATTCGGCGCGCTTTGTAAAGTCCGATATATCGGCGGCGCCCGTCGCTCTCGCCGTTATCGTTATGCCCGCGACCGAATTTATCGGTATGTTCTGGCTTATCGTTAAAATATTCATGCCGCAGCGCGCGAAAACCTCAAGAAGCTGTGACAGCACGCCCGGCTCGTCCTTTAATTCCACATAAAGCGTAAACGACGAGCCCCCCCTTATCTCATGAAACGGGGCGATCTTATCTTTATATTTATAATAGGCGCTTCGGCTTATTCCGACAAGCTCAAGCCCCTGCGCCACGGTCTTTACTTCTCCTCGTTCCAAAAGCGAATTAAGCTTTGCAACATCTTTTAAGACCTTTGGCAGCGCACTTTCCGATACTATATAATGGCTTACCCTGTCGCGTGTATTATCCATAATGCTGTCCCTCCGGAAAAAACAAATGTTTCTCGCAGACACTACATAATATACTCTTGCAAAATTATTTTAACAAATTTTAATATTAAGGATTATCGCCGTATCTTTCCGGTTTTCTCTCAAATGCTCTATATTACGTCGTTTTTTATAATCTAGCAATACAAAGTATCAGGTGATATAATTATTTATACTTACGAAAGGACTGATAAAGTTTATGAAATATATTGTAATGCTCGGCGACGGCATGGCAGATTATCCTATTGAAGAACTTGGCAAAAAAACGATACTTGAATACGCAAAAACCCCCGTTTTTGACAAGCTTGCGCCCGTAAGCGAGATAGGTCTCTGCAAGTCGGTGCCCGACGATATGCCGGCAGGCAGCGACGTTGCGAACTTATCGATAATGGGCTATGACCCGAAAATATATCACACGGGGCGTTCCCCGCTCGAGGCGCTGAGCATCGGCGTTCCGATGGGCGCGCACGACCTGTCGTTTCGCACTAATCTCGTAACGCTCTCCGACGAGGAGAATTACGAGGACAAAACGATGGTCGATTACTCCTCGGATGAAATATCTACCGAAGAATCCTCCAAGCTCATCGCGGCATTGGACGAGGCGTTTGAAGACGAAACGAAAAAATTCTACGCCGGAATAAGCTATCGTCACATATTGCTTCTTCACGATGACACAAAGAAGTATAAGCTTACTCCTCCGCACGATATTTCGGGAAAGAAGATAGCCGAGTATCTTCCCGACGACGATATGATACTCGATCTTATGAAGCGCTCACACGATATCTTAAAAAAGCATCCCGTAAATCTCGAACGCATAAAGCGCGGTCTTCATCCCGCCAATTCCGCATGGATATGGGGAGAAGGAAAAAAGCCGCAGCTTGACTCTTTCAAAGAAAAGTTCGGTATAAGCGGCAGCGTCATATCGGCAGTCGATCTGATAAAGGGCATAGGCAAAGCGGCGGGCCTTCGCGCTATAGACGTAGAGGGAGCGACGGGCAATATAAAGACCAACTTCATGGGCAAGGCAAAAGCCGCGCTTTCGGCGCTTTTATCGGGCGACGACTTCGTTTACATACACATAGAGGCGCCCGACGAGAGCGGACACCGCGGAGAGCTTGACAACAAGATAAAGTCGGTCGAAAAGATAAACGAAGTCATCGGCTTCATAAAGGACGGCCTTGACCGCGAGGGCATAGCGCACCGCATACTCATAATGCCCGACCACCCTACGCCGATGTCCGTGCGCACTCATACGCACGACGCCGTGCCGTTCATGCTATACGATTCGACGAAGGCGCAAAAGGGCGCGCCCCGCTACAACGAAACGACGGCGAAAGCCTCGGGAATATACGTTGAGCCGGGATACACGATGATGCAGCGGCTCATAAAAGGCTGATAAGCCCAAAAAACAAAAAAGAGAGCGTATTTTACTGCGCTCTCTCTTTTTTCGCCTGTTTTTATATCAAGCCGAATCGTCAGAAATCGGTCAGCCTGCTTTTAAGCAGCGGTATCCCTTCTTCCATCCACCATTCGTTATCAACGCCTCCGGAGCTCATTCCTCCGTGAGCGAATTGCTCTATTACGGCAAAATCGCCGTAATTGTCTGTCATGGCCTTGCCCGAAAGCGAAAAGTATTCTTTTTTTATCCATTCTTCCAGTTCATCGGGAGAATGGATATCCATATTCTTTGCAAGTTTTTTTAAGTGATCCCAAAAATACGGATCTCCCCGCAGTCCCCACCTTTTGGGCTTTTCCTCGAATATTTTTGACAGCTTCATATTCCTGCTCCTAAAAAAACGATTTATCCGCATTTACAGTTTGCGATAATAGGACATATTTTTTCATCTTCATCTCAAGTCGCCGAGAGCTGCGTCATCAGGCGTCCGGATTTTGTATATGCCGTTATAAACATCCTAATGCTTCTGATATATAAACGCCGCTGGGGCGTATCATTCGCCGAATTCATAAAATAACATCACCGCAAATATGGCGGCGCACATTTGTCACGGTTTCAAAGAGGCGACAGCCGTAAGCGGCTTGCCGTTCTTGTCCAGCACGAACAGCCGATACTCCTTCTGGCTTTCCTTCACTGTGATCGTACCGGTCTTTGGGCCGTCCTGCGTCACGTTGTTTACGGAGCAGCCCAGCATTTTTCCGCCTGAGTCATACCAGGCGGCGATCAACCGGGCGGGCTCCCCGTTTGAGGGAAAAACAATACTGTATTCCAGTTTGTTTCCGCTGACAGAGATCGTCACAGCAGGTCGGATCAGTATATCGGCGGGCAGAGTCTCGTCGCCGTTTAATATCCTGCCGTCCTTCACGATCCCGTCCTCAGGAGCGGCGATCACGCTGTTTATCAACTCAATACCGTTTTGAAAACCGTCGATCGGCGTATTCCAGGTGTTGTTGACGTTGGCATGGACGGTGCTGCCGTCTATGGTCAGCTTCCCGGGACTCCAGCTCCCGCTGCCATGAATGCCTGCGTTCCCGTCTTTAACCGTCAGATCCAGACTTTTCAGGGTCAGGTCTCCGGAGCCCATCTCCAGTCCGCTGTTATAGTTCATAGCGACCAGCGTCAGCTTGCCCGGGCCGGTTATGGTGGTGTCCCCTCTTAAGAAGATGGGAAAGCCCATGGCAGATTCTGACATTTGCAGCGTGGAATCTTTTGCAACCCGGATCACAAGTCCAAAGATCGAACTGTCAATTATTATATAACTTCCGGTATAGTCGCCGTTTATGGTGAGGGTATGGTCACCGTCGAAGGAGAACACGCCGTTTCCCAGCACGTCGGACATATTTTCCTCTGTTACCTGCAAGCCGTCGATGTTGAGCTTAAAAGCCTTGATCGTCTTTATAGTGGCTTCCTTCGAATGGTTCCCCAAGCTGTCCGTCACCGCGCCGTCTTTGAACATGCCTCCCACCGGGTAGACGATCCGGGTCAACGTGGGATTTGCGGCCTGTATACCGCCGCCGAAGCCGCTGACGGCGGCAGTCCCGCCCTTTGCCTTTATCTCAGCGTCTCTTATTACAAGCTTGGCGCTGCCGCTTCCCTCCAAGGCGCAGGTAACGCCCTTCGCGTCCAGACTGATGCCGCCAAAGGAGAGGGTGCTGCCTCCGGAAACCGCAATGGCGGATCCCGAACCAGACACGACTGTCAGCTTCCCTCCGCCCTCGAGCGAGGCGTCCGCCTGGATGTTCAGGCCGGTCTTATTCGCCGTCAGAGCGGCGCTGTCCTCCACACGTATCACCAGGTCTTTGACGCCGCTGCGGATGAGAGCTCCGGACTTGGTCTGGGTATAGTCGCCTTTGATGGTCAGCGTACGGACGCCGTCGAAGGAGAAGACCCCGTTTCCGAGAATGTCTTCACGGTTCGAAGAGGTCACGCCTGTTCCGTCGATCCACAGATTGAAGCTGCCGGGCAGGATCCGAACCTCTCTGGCATTGGAGCCGTCGCCGTTGACTACGGCGCCGCTTTGGATCTTTCCTCCCGCAGGGATGTTAAGCACCTCTGAGAGCTCCCCGCCCGGGTCGATGCCTCCCCGTAAATACCCGATCGCGTTTACGCTCACGTTGCTCCTTGCGTAGAGTGTGGAATTGACAACAGTCAAAGACTCGTCTTTGTTGGCGCCGCAGACAGCGCCCAGCTTGCCTCCGTAAACGTACAGGTTGGTGTCTTCTACGGAAAGATTGGAGTTGTTTACGACGTGGATTCCTGCGCTGCCGTCGGTTCCTTCCGCCCTCAGGGTGAGGGTGCCGTCGCCGCAGATCCTGAGATCCCTTTCCGTCTGCACCGCATAGACCGTCCCATTGAGGGTGCAGTCCGTGTCCGCGCTGATAATGAGGCCGTCAAGTCTGTTATGAATGAGCCCTTCTTCCTCCACTGCCGAAGCGGTCTGTGTAAAGCTCTTTTTGACATGGAGCGTATTGGCGCCCGGATCATAGGAAAATGCCCCGTTGCCCAGGATGTCGTTCTTGTTCTGCTCGTCGACATACACGCCGTTGACCCTAAGATCGTAGCCGGGGACCAGATCCAGCTGCCAAAGAGGATCCCCGTAATGGTTGTCTCCTTCCGTACCGACGCAGATAGCCATTCCTTTGTATCTCTCCCACTCCTCGGAGTACATCACAGCGAGCTTCATTTTTATCTCTTCATTCGGCCCGTCCGGCATCGGGCGCATATCGGCAAGCCTCTCCCCGGACAGAGTGATCCCGCCCGGGAAGCCGGCCGCCGCGAAGCCGTGAACCCAGCCTTCGCCGTAACCCAGCGCGTCGCTATAGCAGTGGTGGATGGACAAAGCGGTGTCTTTCACCGTCAGAGACGCTCTGTCGTAGTTGCCCGCTATTCCGTAAGTCCATTCAGTTATGAGAATGTCGGCGTCCTGCAGCGTCAGGCTGTGGTCTCTCACGAGTATTCCTATCGAGTAGGGACGGAGCAGTGCGCCCTGAAGGGTCAGCCTTCCCGGTCCTGTGATTGTGGTGTCCGCACTCAGATTGAACATTGCATGGTACAAGTATTCATATGTGGCATATCCTTCTTTGGGGACGGACAGTGTGCAGTCGTTCTTAACGTAGATCACAAGATCCTTTATCCCGCATAGGATACACGGCTTGTCCTTTCTCGGTATGAATTCATAGCTTTTCTGAATGGTAAGGGTTTTGGTCACGGGATCATAGGAAAAGGCCCCGTTCCCCAGTATGTCGCCGCAGTTCTCGGAGGTCACCCTCGTGTCGTCGATCCATATATTATACACGTCCTCCGCTCCGGCGGCGACCGGCAGCAGACAGAGCGCCAGCACTGCGGCCAAAAACAGCCCCAGCAGCCGCAACTTATTCTTCATGGTTCTCAACCCCTTTGTATCCATTTTTTCACTCCTTCCAGGTCAGCGCCGCGGTCAATGGCGCGAATGTCTCCGTATCCACAGCAAACAGACGGTATTCCGCCTGCCCGGCTTTTACCGGCATCGTGCCCTTCATGAGGCCGCCGTGTTCGGTGTCCCGCATTACGGCTCCCTGCTGCCGCCCGTCCGAGTCGTACCATGCGGCGATGAGGCGAGCAGATCCGGCGTCAGGCGGCAGATATACGGAGTATTTAAGCGTCTCGCCGACGACGGAGATCTCCACCGGTGCGATCACAGCGGAGAAGACCGTCTCGCCGCCGGATTTAAGCAGGCCGTCCTCCATGGCCGCGTCGGGCGGATCGGCGAGGACGCAGCCTGTAAACTTAAGGCCTCCGTCAAATCCCTTGATCGCCGCAGTCTCGCCCTCCAGCGTTACGACGGAGTCCATCACATGCAGGGTCTCAGGCCCGCCCACGCCGAGAATCCCGTAAGGCCCCTTTGCCGTGACCTCCGCGTCCATGATGGTCACGGAGGCGTTGTAGGGCACAGAGATCCCGGCCGTACTGCCGGAGATAAGCACAAGCTTTCCGGGGCCGGTGATCGTCGTATCCGCACCGGCAAAGATGGGGTCTCCCATGGGCATGCTCCACTCGTCGTAGCCCTTGGTGCGCAGCGTAACGTCCTTTTCGACCCGTATCACCAGGCCGTCCATGTTGTTTTCGATAATGTTGAATTCGCTTGTATAGTCCCCCCGTACCGTCAGGGTATTTATCCCGTCGAAGGAGAATATCCCGTTTCCGAGGATATCTTCCATATTAAGCTCAGTCACCGGCATGCCGTCGATCATTATGTTGAAGGTCTTGAAGTATTTGAATAAAGCCTCCTTAGCCCATGCGCCTCCGCTTTCGACCACAGCGCCGTTTTCTATCCTGCCGCCTTCGGGCTCCGCAAGCGAAATGAGACCGGACGTATAAATGCCGCCGCTCGTTTTGAAGCCGGAAACGGCAGCCGCTTGGCCTTTGGCAGACAGCGCCGATTCTTCGAGGTAAATCACCTCGCTGCCGCCGCTTCCCGCGATGCCGTTCACCGCGCCCTCGGCAATTACGTCGGCATAGTCCAGAGTCAGTCTGGCGCCGTTTGTCACCGTCACGGCGCTGCCGTTTGTCGAATGCAGAGTCAGAGTCCCGTCAAAGGTGCGGATCCTGGCGTTAGCCGCAAGCTCCAGACACGGCCCCCGTGCCTCAATTGTCACGTCGTCCATGACTCGGATGATCGGGCCGTTTCCCGTTACCCGAATCACAGGGTCCGATATCTCCGTCGGCTGGGTATAGTCCCGGTTGACGGTCAGAGCCCCGTACACGTCGTAGGTAAACGTCCCGTCTCCGAGAACGTCCTCCATGTTCCGGTTCGTCACTGTGACGCCGTTGATCTCTAGATTGTATTTTGTCTCGAATGGGGTGACGATAAGGTGCGTGACCGGGGTCCCCCCGGCATCCCTAATCTCAGGCTTCACGGCGATCGCGTGCTTCGGCTCCGCCGCAAGGCATCGGCTGAGCCACAAACTGCCATCAAAGCCTTTGGCGGCTCCGCCGGGGGCGTTGACCGTGAGATCGGAGTGGTTGAGGCTTAGCCTCTCCCCTGTCCCGCTTCCGGCGAGACCGCTGCCCGTGCCCGTATTCGTCACCTCCAGGTTTGTATTGCTCACTTCCAGCCTCGCCCCGTCGGTAAGCTGTACGGCAGCGCTGCCGCCGGAACCTCCCGAGGTGAGGAACAGATCCCCGCCACCGGAAATGGTCAGGTCGGCGGAGGCCTTGATGCAGGGCCCGGCGCTGTTTATCTCCGTCTGGCCGTCCGTGCGGATGACAAGCCCCTTAAGGCCGCTTTGGATCACAGGCTGCTTCTTTGTGGTGAAGTGATCGTCCATGACGGTAAGGGTATTCACGCCGTCGAAGGCAAATGCCCCGTCTCCAAGCACGTCGGTCCTGTTTTGGCTGGTGACCTGCGTCCCGGCGACAAAGAGGTCATACCGATCGATGAGGTGGAAGCGGACGGTCTTTGCGTATTTTTTGGTGTGATCCGTAAGATACTTCTGATCTGCGGCGTCCAGGGCGTCCTGGTTCAGCGTCAGGGTGAAGTCGTCTCCTGTGAGGGAGCTTTCGGGCAAAAGCTCATAGACAGCTCCCCCGCCCCTTCGGATAACGGATACGTCCCAGCTTCCGTCCCTGTCCATATCCAGAAGGATCTCTCCCGTGGAGCCGTTGACCTTCATCTTGATCTGCTCCCCCGGGTTTACGGCACAGGCAATGGTACGGTCCAGCCAGGTGTTATGATCCTCCAGGGACACGGTGAACGGGCCGCCGCTCAGATCGACGGCGTATTCCTCCAGGCTGGGCGCTTCCTTATACACCCGGATGTTGACCCTGTGGGTGAGCAGTGTCCCGTCACTCATGAGGATCTGAAATACCGCCGTCCATGTCCCGATGGACTTTGGCGTCCCGGTGACGCTCAAGGGCTCGCTCATGCTGAACTGCCAGTCCATGCCCGTGGGAAGATGTCCCTCGATCAGGCTTGCTTGGAGAACGGAACCGGGATCCTCCACCCCCAGAGGGACCAAAGCCTCCACGCCCTTCCGAAGAGAGAAGCTCTCCGCAGACTCGGCGATCCTGGAGGGGACCAAAACGGTTATCGTATGCTCCGCGCATTTTCCGCTGGTCAGCTGAAGGCGGAACACCGCCCTGTAGGTTCCGGGCTTGGCGGGCGCGCCGCAGTAGCGGGCTCCCTTGGCGTCCCACAGAAACGCCAGGCCGGGCGGGACCTCTCCGCTTATCTGCTCCGCCGAGTAGATCTCGCCGCCGCCGTAGGAAAAGGCGATGGTTTGTTCCTTGCCTGCCTCAGCGGTCTCAGACTGTTCCGTTTTCACAATTTTATCAATGATATATATCCTTGCCCATCGGGTCTCCGTTTTTCCGGAATCCAGTTGGGCCCGGAACTTTGCCTCATAGTATCCCGGCTTCGTAGGCGTCCCGGTGAGGCAGGGCCGCTCCGTACGGTCGATATTCAGCATCTTTATCTCGATCCCCGGGGGAAGGCTGCCCTCAAGAAGTGTAAGCCCCTTGACCTCCGGGAAAAACGCCTGGAAACTGCTTCCTACCCTGCCGCTGGCCGAGAGGTCCCCGGAGGCGCTCCCGTCCAGGGGCAGCTTCCATGTGGATTTCACGGTCTGGGACTCGTCCTTATGGTCATGGCCCGGATAGGAGTCCTGTTCAGAGACGAAGATCAGAAACGCCGCGTCCTTTTCCTTCGCCACCGATTCACACATGGAGACGGAAGAATACGGGTCAAAACTCACGGAGTCCGCGGCCAGCAGTTCCTCGTACTGGGCGGCATCATATGCGCTCAATTCTCGAGTCCAGACCGGCCAGCCCAAAATATCCTCCCGCATCTTCTGCTTCGTAAACAGGGCGGCCTCCGCCACTGTCTTTCCCTGCACCAACGCATCCACAAAGCGCCTTTCAAAGTCATACGCAGCGGTGAACGTCACCGACTGGGAGTAGCCCGAGATCACGTCGACCCCCTTCTCCCGGAGGGGGCGGGCCAGACCGTCCGTGTACATGCCGTAGCAGGCGAACAGTTCCAGATATCCGGCGGACGCTTCGGAGTTCATGTGACCTGCAATGACCGTTCCGTCCACACACCAGATCGGAAACCCGCTTTCGTATCCAATAAGCGCTACGTGATAGTATTGCCCCTGGGCCCCATGGGCCACTTTCTTATCCTCCTCCCGGATCCCCTCACCGGAAAAGATGGTGATATATGATGTGTTTCCGGGGGCATCCCTCTTATCCGTGTCCCCGTGGGTAGCAAGGATCACGACGCCGCAGGCAGTCAGCGCCTCCGCCACCGAATCGACGGTTACGTCCGTTCCGGTATACAGCCGGCACTCTCCCCCCATGGCGTTGGCCAGCTGGACGCCCCGATAGTAGCTCTCCAGCGTAAAGCTTCTGTCGATCCCATACCAGGGCATGAGCACCGCCACGTCCCGGCTGTCGGGGGACCCGGCCAGAACGGCGGTTCTCTCTCCTGCTTTGGGCAGCTCTGCGGCAAGCTCCTCTTCGGACCTGGGAACGGCGCTGCAGAGCCTTGCCCGCATCGCCGGGTCATAGCCGTTGGGCTGCCCGTCGGTATCCTCCCAAAAGAAGGAATCGCCGTTTCGGAACACGCTTCCGGGCGCATAGTCCTCCCGGGCAGTGACCATTGCCTCCACTTCCTCCGAAATCGAGGCGTAAAAGGCGGCGGAGGCGCTTAGCCCGTCCCGGCTCTGTCCCTCTCGGACGGCCTCGTCAAGCTTTTCCTGCTCCAAAGCCTCAATGGCGGTCCAAACGTCGTCCTGCCGGTCTGACGTGTTCTGTGCCGCTCCGGCGGGAACAAAGGTCAAAAGCAGCAGGGCGCAAAGCAGACAGGAAATCGCTCGTCTTATCATTTTAAGCCCCTCCTTTAACATGCAAATGGTCCCCCTTAGTTTTTCGTGCGTCCCGAAACAGGAGTATAATAATCCATAATATTACTATTACTAAATCACATTATATTGACGGCTTATTGATTTGTCTATGTCATTGTACTGCAAAAGCCGATAATATATATTATTATAACACAGCCGCCGCTCCTTTTCAATCAAGCACCGCGCGAAAAGCTTTCGGCACAGCAAGACCCAATAATATAAAAGAGAGCGTATTTCGTTACGCTCTCGTTTTTGCCGTTTACAGCTCGCTGCAACAGAGGCATATATTTTTCATTTTCATTTTTATCTTCATCAAAACATGAATATTCTTGCCAGCGCTGAAGCATCCGCAGTATTATTCGTCCGCTCGCCGAATACCCACTTGATTCCGAGCTCTGACAGCTTCGTTTTATCTGAGGTACAGTAGTCTATCTGCTTTTGATCGCATGAAACGTCAGCTATCCTGCCGATGTTGGAATAAATGACCCATCCTATTTCAGACGTCTGAGGAATGGGCCAGTCGTTGCCGTTTCCTCCGTTCAGAAGTATAAAAACAAGGTCGCCAAGCGTTGCGTCGTCAGACATCTGAATTTTGTATACTCCGTTGTCAACATCATCACCCATACATAAAGAACGGCGATTGTATTTAATAATCATACTGCTCTTCTCCTTCTTAAAGCACGATTATTATTGTTAGATCCCGGAATAAATGCATAAAAGGCGTCATAACCCTGGTGTCTGTCTTAATACTGCATATATATAAACGCCGCGGGGTCGTATCCTATGCCGTATTCGCCGAATATGATCACCGCGAATATGGCGGCGTACATTATTAGCCACCTGAAAACGAGATTCTGCCCCGCAAGCCTCTCGCGCACTCCGAAGCGCTCCTGCATCATGCTTACAGCCCATATTATGAAGAAGCATACAAAAAGGAGCCCAAGGTCGTATGACGCAAGGCCGTAATTCAAAATGCCTCCGTCGAATAAAAGCCACCCCTGAAAATCGGTGAATATCGTCTTTAAAACAAGACCCGTATTTTCAAGGCTTCCGGGACTTGTAAGGAGCCTTCCTCCCATGAACACAAAGAAGATCCGTATCATGCGAAACAGCTTAAATGAAAACGAATCGGCGTTTATGCGAAGCGCCTTGTTTATCGCTTCGTATTGACGAGCAAATCCGACGGAAAGCGTTATAAGCGCGCCGTAATAAATGCCCCAGCAGATGTACGTTATGCCGGTGCCGTGCCAAAGTCCCGTCAAGAACCACGTTATGAGCACGGGTATAGCTACCGTAATAAAGCGGCCGAAGGGCTTTTTGCCTGTTTTTTTGTTTATCGCCTTCATCCATTTTGATACGGTCAGCGGGTAGTATACATAATCCTTGAACCAGCTTCCCAGCGACATATGCCATCTGCGCCAGAACTCCGGCACGCTCTTTGAAAAGAAGGGGTGATTGAAGTTCGGCTCAAGCTCTACGCCGAAAATCTGCGAGACGCCGCGCACGATGTCCATATAGCCCGAAAAGTCGGTATATATCATCATGGCGTCGAAAAGGCACGTCACGAGGAATATGCTCCCCGGATGAACTCCGCCGTCGTACACGTTCGACACGAATATATGAAGTCTGTCGGCGATAACGAGCTTTTTGAAAAAGCCCCATATCATAAGCTGAACGCCCGCAACAACGCGCCCGTAGTCGAATTTAAGCTCCTTTTTAAGCTCCTGTCCCAAAAGGCGGTAGCGGGATATAGGTCCCTGAACGATATGCGGAAAATATATCGCGTAGAGAAAGAACCTAAAGAAATTTTTCTCGTATTCGCACCGCTTCCAGTACACGTCGAGTATGTATCCCACGGTGGAGAAGGTGTAATATGATATGCCCAGCGGCACTATTATCCACATCGCCGCGGAAGCCGCCCCGTCGGAATATGCGGGTACGGTCATAAGATAATCAACGACATAATGGGAAAATTTCGTAACGCAAAGAATGCCTATCCCCACAACGAGCGCAAGGATAAGAAGTACGCGCGAGCGCGCCTTATATTTTGCTTTAAGCGCCTTTTTTTCTTCCTTTGAAAGGCCCTCTCTTTCAAGCTCGGCCGCAAGCGCGGCATTTTGCTTTCCTATCTGCCGCGCGAATATCCACACGGCAAAGGACGTGATGATGATATACGGCAGAAAGTTCACGCTGCCCGCTATGATATAAAACACTACGCTAGATATCAAAAGTATCACCCAGCGGAACTTAACGGGGCAGATATAGAAAACAATGACCGTTATAAGCACGAACAGAAGAAAGTTAAGGGATGCGACAGACATACCTTACTCCTCCGAAAGCTCCTTGATCATTTCCCAGATAGCTTTTGCCGAATCAAAATTCTTATTGTCCATGTATTCCATGCTTATCTCAATGTCAAACTCGTCCTCAAGGGCCGTTATGAGCGAAGCAATATCTATCGAATCGAGTATTTTGCCCGTTGCGATATTTTCGGCCGTTGAAAAGTCGACTCCCGATTTCAGACCGCTCAAGATCTCAATTATTTTGTCCATGATATTTCCCCCTTACGGCAATTTTTCATATAATGTTTTTCCGGCTTCGTTCTTCGGTATCTCTTTTATATACGACACCGAAAATGCCGACTCTCTAAGATGCGTTTTATCGGAGAGCCAGCGTCTTATCTCATCAGTTTTCGATTCGTCGGTTATGTAAACCTTCATCTTATCGTCAACGCCGCTCGAGGCGCAGTCGAGCCCCTCGAAGTGCGATTTTATCAATCTGTCTATTTCGTCGAGATTGACACGGCTTCCCGATATTTTTAAGAAGCGTTTTTTTCTTCCCACGACGTAATAAAAGCCGTCGCCGTCGCGTTTTGCCATGTCTCCCGTCAAAAGCCTGCCGCCGCGCTCGTCTCCTTTTTTAAGGTCTTCGGGCGTTTCGGCATATCCCATAGTTACGTTGTCGCCTTCGTATAAAAGTTCGCCCACGGTATCGGGAGACTCGATCGCGCGCCCTTCGGCGTCGATAAGCAAAAATCTTCCGCCGGGTATTGCGCGTCCCATGCTGCCCGCCTTTTCTATTCCGTACTCCGAAGGCAGGTATCCCATGCGCGCCGTCGCCTCCGTCTGGCCGTACATGACGATGAAGCGCTTGCCGTGCTCCTTCGCCCATTTTGCGTATTCAAGATGAAGCTCATAAAGAAGCTTTCCGCCGGCCTGCGTCATATATCTTAAGCTCGGAAGCTCCATTTTGAAAAACTTTATCTTTTTAAGAAGCTCATAAGTCGACGGAACTCCGCCGAACGAAGTGGCGCGCTCGCGAGTCATAAAATCCCAAAACGGCTTCATTATAACGGGCTTGTCCGTAAAAAGGATCGATGCGTTTGCGTAAATATGCGTGTTGATTATCGAAAGCCCGTAAGTATAGTTCATTGGAAGCGTCGTTACCGCGCGTTCGTCGGAAGTAAGCGCAAGGTAAGACGCTATGGCCTCCGTATTAGACTGAATGTTTTTATAGCTCTGCCGCACGAGCTTCGGGCTCCCCGTAGAGCCTGACGTCGTAAGAAGCAGCGCAAGCTCGTCGTGAAGCGGGATATTGTTCCCGTTTTTCGATCTGAAGAGCGCATACGACGTAAATTCGTGCGCTTTTTCATATCCCGAAAAGCGATCCGCCATATCCGAGGGCGCGTATATGTAAGTCGGCGCATACACGTTTATAAGGCGCTCCAAAAGTTCGCTGTCTATCTTTTTATCCAAAAGCAGCGGCACCGTAGACGAATTAAGAAAGCCGAGATATCCTATCGCGCTTTCTGGGCTGTTCTCACACAGACAAAAAGCCAGTGTGCGTCCCGTTTTAAGGCGCACGAACTCCTCAATACGCTCTGAAAGCTCGGCGTAATCGAGCCTTACGCCATTGTCGGATATGAAAGCCTCCTTTTCTGAAGGCGAAATCTCATAGAACAAAGAATATCACTCCCGTCCTTATGTTAATCTGCGCCAGCGTTCTCCCTTGCTTGAGCGCAGCGTTTGTTGTAAAGATAAAGCTTATAAAGATTATCTGTAAGCTCGTCAGGCGAAGCGCCGCTGTCAAGCGCTTCTTTATGATGCTCTTCGATATCTCCGCTCTCGCGCATGGGAGATGCAAACGTATCAAAGACGGCGCTGCATTTTACCTCGCCCGTTTTATTGTCGTATACTACAACGTTGATCCCGCGCTCGTTGGGCGCGTATTCCTCATCGTTTATAATTATCGACGCCGTGTCTCCGAATTCGGCGCCTCCGCTCGTAAGAGCGTACTGCGTGCCGTCCGAAAGCGTACCCGAGACCGTAAGCGGAGGAACGCTGCCCGACGAAGTCTCCATATTTGAAACGTCTGTATTTTCCTTCCGCTCTTCTGTAAGGATCTTGCCGTTTCTTATAACGGCGGCGTAACAGTCGCCGTAGGCAAGCTGGGAAAGCTCGGATAATCCCATTCTGGAAAACTGTCTTCGCTGCTTAGAGCTAAGGCTTACGCTCGCCTCGTCTCTCACGGCAATAAACACGCTGTAACCGCGCTTTTTGAACTCGGCAATGTAGTCGCACGGATCTATTATGTTCTCCATTCTAACGCGCTCTCTTATATCGGCGGCATACTCCTCTGACTCATCAAAAAGAAAAGCATACCGCTCGTCTTCGCGCACATCGGCGGCTTCGCATTCATTTACCAGGTAATCTCCAAGCCACATGGTAAGCTTGTGAGCTCCGTAATAATTCATGTGTCCGTTGTCCTGGCTGTCCGCGTCGTGATTGTATCCCATTTCATCTAAATAAGGAAGATAATTAAAATCGTAATACTCAAGCCCGTAATCGTCTGCAAGCGCCTGCGCCGCATTATGAGACGACGACGGCCACGAACCGATTATGGGCGTTTTTATAATCACGAGCCTTATCCCGTTATCGGAGCAGAATGACGCAAGCCTGTCGAAATAGTCAAGCGCCTTTTCTTCAAATTCATCCGCCTCTTCGTCCTCGTCCGGTACATACTCAGGTATGGCTATGCCGCCCAGGGGCACGAGGTCCGAATAGCGCTCCGTATTGAAGTCATATCCTCGAAGATAAAGCACGGGCTCGTAATCCGCCTTTTCAAAATCGGCCTGCTCAAGCGACGACCAGCGAGAATGATATGAGAACGCGGGAAACAGCGTCATTACAGCCTCATGCAGATCCTCTGTATACGCGCGCACCGCGTCGTATTTTGTGCGCGAAAAACGCATGTCGTCAAACGCCTTTCTGTATGCTGAAAGCGGAGGGTCGCGTCTTAACATCGAAACGTCCAGAACTACGTTCTTAAGCGATCCCGACTGATATTTATACGCCTCTAAAAGCCAGTAGTACGACGCCATCAAAGGCTGCTGCTCTGTTGCCAGATTATAGGCGCAAATGCCGTACTCGTCGTAAAGCTCCGTAGGCGTCACGCCGTTTACCATATAGCTTGAGCCCAAAAAAAGCGTTTCAATCGTGTCTTCGGGTTCTTCGTAAAAGCCGTGTATAGTGTTGTAATTATTGAGATAAGTCCATACGGGCTGTATAAAAAAGTTAAACCCCGCGAAAAGCAGCGCGAAGATAAGTATAAACAAAACTGTTTTAACTATTTTTACGGATCTCATAAATCAAACCTCTCCGTTTTAAGGCCGCATATCGTTGGGTCAGCAGCATAAAAGGGCGCAGTGCAACCGTTTATCATTTAGTATACCATGACGTATATGATTTTACAATCTTCGATTTAATTTTTTGCAGACTCTTACCGATATTACTCATCTTTTGGCCGCTTTGTGGATAGTATGCACAAATAACGGTTTTTAACAGCTTTATTTTGCCAAAGCAGGCTTTGCTGTCAAAAAGGCCGGCCTGAAATTATTCGCCTAACATATCACAAGCTCCACTTTTTTCTTCGCTGCAATATAGACACCGCCATACAAAATACGTATAATATTTATACAGATATTTATTAAGAAAGGAAGAGACAACATGAACAGAAAACGTCTTATATCCATCGCTCTCGCTTTGGTGCTTGCCTTAACGCTTCTGCCTGCGGCAATGGCGGCGGATCTGCCGTTTACCGACGTGCCCGCCAACGCATGGTACAGCGCGGACGTGCAGAGCGCTTATGAGCTCGGTCTTATAAACGGCAAGTCAGCGGACAAATTCGCCCCCGATGACAACATGACGTATGCCGAGGCCGTAAAGCTGGCCGCATGTATCCGTCAAAAAGACTGGATAGGAGAGGTAACGCTTGAAAACGGCGACCCATGGTATCAGCCCTATGTCGATTTTGCAAAGGAATGGGGCATAATCTACAAGGACTACGACTGGAACGCCCCCGCCACTCGCGCGGGATATATGGAGATATTCGCGCATGCGCTCGATCTTGATAAAGCCGAGCAGAATTATATCCCCATGGGCGCTATCCCGGACATACCGATAACGCATCCTCAGGCGTACGAGATATACATGATGTATCGCGCCGGCATTGTACAGGGTGTTGATCAAAACTTCAACTGCTCTCCCGACTCATATATAAGGCGCTCGGACGTCGCTGCTATACTCTCGCGTATGATGGACGTTGACAGACGAAAGTCGTTCTCTATTCCGTATCCCGCCGAGACCGGCGCGCCCGACTTTGATCATGCCGCAGCCAAGGCAATAAACGACTTTTTAGCCGAAGGCATACTGCCCGACGGACGTGACATAGCCTTTGACGACGGGATTGCATACGACTGGTATGCCGTATGCGACGTTGACGGCGACGGCAAAACAGAGCTTCTCATAACCGTAAACAACGCTGTCGAGCCCGTGGAGATAGTATATGCATTTGACCCCGCAACAGGTAAATTCACTCCCGAGATCGAGGCTCTTCCCGACCTTATCTACTATGCGAACGGTATAATAACCGTAATGTGGCCCGACAGGATAGGTCTTGAAAGCTACGATTTCATCCCCTACGACATCTACCGCTACAACAGCGCAAAGGACGTTTACGAATACCAAACGAGCATTGCCCTTTGGGACAAGGTAGCTGCGGATAAAGACTTCTCGGGAAATCCGTTCCCCGATGATATCGATAAAGACGGCGACGGCGAGGTGTTTATGTTCTACATCGACGGCGCTTGGGACGGAAAATACGTTGACGGCGAGGAAGCAGACGCAAGATTTTCCGAGTATTTCCCGACGACCGAATCCCTTAATGACCTTGTGGATATAAGCTGGCGCGCGCTCTATGAGGCAAGAGGCTGACGATAAAGCTCAATAATCAAAAGAAGGACCGCCCGGTCCTTCTTTTTTCTCTTGAGTTCAATCGTACAACCGTCCTTTTTTCGACAAAACCTCTCACAATATAGACACGGACGGGTAAAGGCGGTATAATACTCATACCGAAATTCTTAAGAAAGGAAGAAAAAAACATGAAAAGAAAACGTCTTATTTCCCTTCTGCTGGCTTTGGCGCTCGTCATCGTGCTTCTGCCCACGGCAATGGCTGCAGGTCTGCCGTTCGGCGACGTGCCGGACAGCGCGTGGTACTATCCCGACGTACAGAACGCGTACGATATGGGTCTTATAAACGGCAAGGCGGCGGATAAGTTCGCGCCCGAGGACAACATGACGTATGCCGAGGCCGTAAAGCTGGCCGCATGCATGCACCAGAACGCCATGGAGGGCAAGGTCACGCTTACGAACGGCAATCCGTGGTACCAGACGTATGTTGACTACGCAAAGGAAAACTACATTATCTTAAAGGACTATAATTGGAACGCTCCCGCCACCCGCGCAGGGTATCTCGACATTGTCTCCCGCGCTCTGCCCTACTCGCTGCTTGCAGAGATGAACTACGTGCCCGAGGGCTCCATACCCGACGTAAAGATAACGCATCCTCAGGCATATGAGATATACCTGATGTACCGTGCAGGCATAGTTCAGGGCGACACGAATTTCAACTGCTCCCCCGACTCGAACATAAAGCGCGCCGAGGTCGCAGCCATACTTTCCCGCATGACCGATCCGAGCAAGAGAAAGAGCTTCTCCGTTCCCGAAGCGGCAGAACCGGGTGCACCCGACTTTGACTATGCCGCTGCCAAGGCCGTAAACGAATTTATGGCTACGACGACTCTTCCGGCCGGGATAAAGACGGGTTACGACGACGCCCCCGGCTATGACATCTACGCTGTATGCGATATAGACCGCGACGGTGAGAACGAACTTATCTTCACCATATACAACGCGCCTGTCTCGGGTCAGGTGACCGTCGTATATAAGCTTGATTACAGAACGGGCGAGCTCTTTATAGAGTACATAGGCACCAACGCATCCATATTCTACGACAACGGCACCGTGCGCTCCTGGTGGTCGCACTCAACGGGTCTTGAGACCGAGGATCACTGGCCCTTCGACTTGTACGTATATAATAAGAGCGACGACAATTATGAATTTGCAGGCTCCGTATGCGCATGGGACAAATCGGTCGCTTCCGAAGCATATGAGACAAAATTCCCCGACGACGCAGACAAAGACGGAAACGGAACAGTATACTGCATAACCACTGAGGGCGACATTGTAAGCGACTGGATGGACGCAGCCGAAGTAAACGACTGGCTCTGGCAGTACGGCGCTTCCCTCGGCGAAGAGGATATCACCGACATACCGTGGCGTACTCTCTACCAGTCGAGAGGCTGATGAAAAAAACAAAAAAGCGGCAAAACGCCGCTTTTTGTTTTTCCCAAAAAAAGCAAGGACCGAGGAGTGTGCGCTCCTCGGTCCTTACTTCTATAAAGTTTAGGGGAAAAATAAATAAGGGAGTTTGAAATATCTTTCACGTGTACGTTTTTCGCCCGTATGCCATAAATTCCGTTTCTGCATCCGGGCCGAAAACAAGCAAAAAAACCATGACACGGCGTTTCATATGCTTTTGATGCGAAAACATACGAAACATTCTTTCTTCGCGGGCGTTCCGCTTGTGCGCGAACGGACTGCCCGCTTCGCAGATTTACGAAGGCGCGTAAAATTCTGCTGTGCGTTCTGCGTGTCACAAAACGCATTGTAACCAAATTCTTTTTGAGGAAATATTATTAAAAGCTTCTATGTTTTTTCCTGTCTGCCACCGCCTTTCTTCCGCATTGACAGCCGATGCTTTTTCACGGCCAAAGCATCGTCATATGCGTAATTTACATTGGCGCACGTCATTTAACGCCGTGAAGGTATATGCATTATATATGTAAAGCCGGAGAAGATCCGGCACCGTGCCTTATTACAGCGCATCGGGGTTAGTTTCGATTAACTCCTTGCAATGTTAGGTTAGCATAAACTAACTTAGTTTGTCAAGCACTTTTTTAAAGTTTTAAAAAAAATTTTCTTCTCCGCTCGTTATCGTTCTTTTGTCAGGCGTTCTTTCTCTTCATGGCTGAGCTTTTTTAGGGCGGCCTCTCTTTTCATGGCGTCGGATCTTTGTTCAAAGCTTTCGCAGTAAACGATCCTCACAGGACGGCGCGAGCGCGTGTATTTTGCGCCCTTGCCCTCGTTGTGTACTTTTTCGCGCCTTTCGGGGTCTGTCGTATATCCGCTGTAGAACGTACCGTCGGAGCATCTGAGAATATAAGCGAAATAAGCCACTTCGTTATCCTTTCGTAAAATACCTGAGCCACACCACGGAGTTTCCCAGCGGCTTTGCTTCAATAAGCTCAAAATCGACAAGACAGCTTTCCGAAAACAGCGGACGCGCGTCGTCGCCGGCAATTACGGGAGCTGTAACAAGGCTTAATTCGTCGATGACCTTTTCCTTAAAAAACGCGCCGTTCAAAATGCTTCCGCCCTCCAACAAAAGCTTTTTTATGCCGAATATCCGCCTAAGCTTGAATAGCGCAAGACGCAGATCAAGCTCACGCTCTCCGGCAAAAATATACGAAACGCCTACTCTGTTAAGGTACAGCAAATATTCATCGCTCGTATCCTCGCACAGCACCTCTATTATATGAGAGTCGTCATATCCCGGATCCTCGTCGTATATGCGCCCCGACCCCCAACCAAGCCTGCCGCGTCTGTCAAAAGCCACAGCATAAAATGCAGGATCGTCTACTGCTATGAAATCGCTGCGTAAAGCCTTTTTTCCATAAAACGCCGAAAGATCGGGCGCGCGCCCTTTTGTAAAGCTTCCTTCCATCGTTACCCTGCCGCATGCAAACGCGTCGGCCGCAAAATTTCTATGTATCTCGTAATATTTTTCACTTGCAAAGGCGCACTGAGGCCTATAGAGAAAATCTCCCGTCACCTTTAAGTCAAGCGAACTTACCATATGACATATGATATAAGGTCTGTCCATTTTTTCACCCCGGATTCTTAAGAAAGATTTATTTAATTATACAAAAAAACGCGCGATTTTTCAAAATATACAAAAAACCTTTGATTTGCCGTTAAATATAATAAAATAAGCTCATTGTCCATTACGAAAAAACGTGTTATATTTATGTTATACTTTAATATAATACTATATTATAAAACAAGCAAAGGGACCAACTATGAAAAAGGCACTTATCTTTACATTACTTGCAGCGTTTTTTCTTATCACAATGCCTTCCTGTACCGTCAATATAAACAACACGGACAATGCTGACGAAACCGGAACGGACAGCGCAGCCGAAAGCGAAGAAAGCTTCGTTAAAGAGATCAACGCTTCTGATATTATGACTTACGAAATATCGGACGACGGCGTGCTTACAGTCAGCATGAAAAACGACTCGGGCGACCCCGATTCCATATGGTATTATACGGCAACCGAAGGCTCTGAGGCGTCAAATTATATTGAGATAACCTCCGCCGAAAACAGCGGCACGGGCTTTACGTCGCATTTTTCGGGAGTTTCGGACGGCAACGTACAGCTTATATTCAACCTTTCGCGCGACGATGTGCTCTATAAGGTGGCGTCGCTCGATGTTACCGTAAGCGGCGGCATAATAACAGAAGCAAAAAATGCCGCAGTCACCGAGTTTTCGACATTCACTCCGCCCGATATAAGCGCGCTTACACCTGACGACAGCGAGTTCGGCAATGAAACCGCGCCCGTTTCGCATTCCTTGCTTCCCCCGTATTTTTACAGCGGATCCGATGAATACTTAGGCGTTATATGCGCGTATATGACCATGGTATACGCTCCCGATTACGACGGAGATGTACAAATACCTGCGCCCGTCATCTATAAGATGGACGATTCCGACCCCGAATACCTGAAGGTATGGGGACGCTTCCTTATAGATTCATATGTTCTGAACGGTCATACGCTTGAAATAAATAAAAGCGGCGAGGTGCTGGGTCTCTTTACTCTTCATAAAACGCCCAACGGATTTGAAACGGCCTCATTCGACACGGTGAGCGACGGCTACGACAAGAACAACGACATAAGGCGCATCTGCGAGGGCGACGAAAGCCTTGTAAACAGATTTCACAAATCACACGAAAGCGACCTCACGGCAGCGCGCATCGACTATGTAAGCGCATATGTTTTTGTAAATTCGCTTGCGATCGACAGGTATAAGGATCAAAGCGGCGAAGAGCATATGCTTGTGGGAGTGCCCGTTATAGAAGACTGATGCCGCCTATAAAAAAGGCGAGCCAAAATGAAAAGCCCAGAGTATGTAATTAAATATTTTGATTTTGGATATGGTGCGGTCAAAAATTGCCGCACCTTTTCAATTTTATGAGTAAAGTCTGAACGATTGCCGTTTAACTTCTGGGGATGCAGCATTTGACGCGATCCGTTTGCCGTTGCCGATCTTCATGAACATAACGGCGCGGACAACCGTCAATGCCGTCCGCGCCGTTTTACGCCGTATTTTCTTTTATGATTTATTGCTCTGCAATCGCTGCATAGAACCGCATGAACATTGTAGCGACCTGTTCTCGTGTCAAACTCTTTCAAGCGCCTGCTTTATATCGGCTATGATATCGTCTGCATCTTCGATGCCTACGGAGAACCTGATAAGGTCGGGCGATACGCCTGCCGCCTCAAGCTCTGCGTCGTTCATCTGGCGGTGCGTCGCCGATGCGGGATGGAGCACGCACGTTTTTGCGTCCGCCACGTGCGTTGCTATCGAGGCGAGTCTAAGTCCTGCCATAAACCTTTCGGCAGCCTTTCTGCCGCCCTTTACGCCGAACGTTATTACTCCGCAGGTACCTTTCGGCATAAGCTTCTTTGCAAGCTCATAATACTTGTCGCCCTCAAGTCCGGGATAATTGACCCAGACCACTTTTTCCTGCTCTTTTAAAAACTTTGCAACGGCAAGGGCGTTCTCACAGTGGCGCGCCATTCTTAAATGCAGCGTCTCGAGGCCCATATTGAGAAGGAACGCGTTCATAGGCGCCGTCTGAGAGCCGAGATCGCGCATGAGCTGCGCAACGGCTTTAGTTATATACGCGCCCTCGAGGCCGAAGCGCTCGGTATACGTTATGCCGTGATAGCTCTCGTCAGGCGTGGTAAGGCCGGGGAATTTATCGGGATACTTCGTCCAGTCGAATTTGCCGGAATCGACTATAACTCCGCCCACGGTCATTGCGTGACCGTCCATATATTTCGTCGTAGAATGGATAACTATATCGGCGCCCCACTCTATCGGGCGGAAGTTTATCGGCGTTGCAAACGTATTATCAACGATGAGCGGCACTCCGTGACTGTGCGCCGCCTTTGCGAATTTCTCTATGTCAAACACAACGAGCGCGGGATTTGCAATGCTCTCTCCGAACACTGCTTTCGTATTGGGCTTAAAAGCCGCTTCAAGCTCTTCGGGCGTACAGTCGGGATCTAAGAAAGTGAAGTCTATGCCCATGCGCTTCATAGTTACGGCAAAAAGATTGTATGTGCCGCCGTATATGGTGGACGATGATATAACGTGATCTCCTGCAGAGCAGATATTGAATATCGAGTAAAAAGAGGCCGCCTGACCCGACGAAGTGAGCATAGCCGCCGTGCCGCCCTCAAGCGAGGCTATCTTTGCCGCTGTAACGTCGTTCGTCGGATTCTGAAGACGCGTATAGAAATAGCCCGACTCCTCAAGGTCAAAAAGCTTCGCCATAGCTTCGCTCGTCGCATATCTGAAGGTAGTGCTCTGTACTATCGGGAAGTTTCGCGCTTCGCCGTTTTTTGCGGTATATCCGCCGTGTATACAGTTTGTATTTATTTTATAATCGCTCATATATCTCTGTTTCCTTCCTTCTTTGTTCTCTAATATGTGTTAATTATAGCAAGCGGGGGCTTTGCATGTCAATCAAATCTGCATCCCGTTCAAAAGCGCTTCATTCGCTGATCTTCGCTCTCAAAGAACGTCTCTTCCTTTGAGATAAACGGAGCGTCCTGTTTAGACAGCTTTCTGAACTTTATTATCGTTACTACGGTTACGATTATCTCAAAGATAAAGAATATCGCAATGAAAACATCGCTTCCCGTTGAAAGGCAAAAGTCGTAAAAACCGTGAAGCAGCATCGGCACGATAAGCGCAAGCTTTAAATTGAGCTTCATACTTCTAAAGTCGCCCCTGTATTCGCACCTCTTTGCAATGCCGTAAAAATAACCCATGAAAACGCCGTCCATTGCATGTCCCGGCACGGAGAGTATTCCGCGCATAAAGGCAAGCCCCACCGTCGCGCCGGAAAGATAGAGTATATTTTCCACCACGGCAAATCCCAAGGACACCGTAACGGCATACACTACAGCGTCAAATGTATAGTCAAAAGCGGGAGAACGCCACGTCAGGCGTTTTAATACAAAATACTTACCGCCCTCCTCTACAAGCGCCGTTACTATAAAGTTATCTATAATAAGATAAAGAAGGCTCCCCTCCACGACTAAAGCATTTAAAATCGCCGTGCCTATAAGACCGATAATCATTGCGCTTATTATCGTAAGCGCGCCGCCGATAAGAAGCTTTAACAAAAGCTGCGGCGGCTCCTTTTCTATCTTATCGCTTCTCCATACTATAATGAAAAGTACAACGCAGGGCAGTATTGCAAGAAACGTCATATCGCCTCATCCCCATTCTTTTTATGCTGCTTTGCTTCAAATGTATCACAAGCCTAAAATCTGCTTTTTCTTCGCGTCAAATTCCTCCTGGGTTATAACTCCCGATTTGAGCAGCGAGTGAAGCTTTTCAAGCGCTTCAAGCGACTCGACTGTCGTATTGTTTTGCGGCGCGTCGTCCTCAAAGCTTGCAAAAGCTCTGCTTTGGCGGTCGCCGAGGAACATATAGAGCTCATGGCAGCACGCATAAGCGCCGCGCACGTCGCTTTCGCTCGTGAAAAGTCCGGGAAAGACGTCTATCTCAACTTTTTCAAGTCCAAGCTCGTTGCTACGCAGACGAACGTCAAAATACATGCCCGTTATCTTCTCGTCATAATGGCATCTGGGAAGCTCGGGATATTCCGAATAAAAATCAGGCGCGAAAAGCCAATCGAGAAAACCTCGGTTGCGTCTTTCGTCCTCGTCGAGATATCTTGTCACAAGGCGCATATTATAGCTTATTATATCGTCAAGCTTCAATAGATAAGGCTCCGCCTCAGTCGCGTCTATCCACCAGCCGTGAGTCTCGTCGGCGTATATGACGGGCTTGTCCCGTCTTGCGCCTGTGAAAAACTCCCTCGTCGTTTCAAATTCTTCCGAATAAAGACGACGGTTCTCCGCAACTATCTTCATATTCTCCTCTATCTCATACACGCCCATCGTTTTAAGTTCCTTAGACGTAAGACCCGGAGTGCACTTTTTGCGGCAGTCGCCGCACATTACCTGGTCGCCGGATATTTTACTGTTAAATACCGCGCCGGCCTTACCTCCGCATACGGCGCACGTCTTTTTTGAAAACAGACCCATAACGCCCCTCCTATCTTTTTTTGAAAAATCTGCTTTATAAATATTATACATGCTCGTCTTTCTTTTTTCAACAAAATCCGCACGTGAGCGCATACAAAAGGGACGCGAAAGAAAAGTCCGCGCCCCGCTCTTAAAAAAACGTGTCCCGCCTTAAACGGCGTCGTTCATATCAAAGGCCGTCTGCCCATTTTTTCAGTTCTTCTCCGCTTGCGCCCGAAGAAAACAGCTTTGCGTCTATAATTTTTGCATTAGGTCCTAAAAGCGCGGAAAGCTTTTTCGTCGAATGAGCCGCGCCGCTTCCGCCCGAGGTGGCAAAAACGGCTACGCGCTTGCCGGAAAAGTCATATCCTTTAACGAACGTCTCTACGACGTTAGGCGCGCCGTTGTACCATATGGGAAAGCCTAAAAATACGAGCTCGTAATCCGCCATGTTCTCCACACGTCCCGAAACGGGCACGTCCTTTTTGCCCATCTTTTCCTTATTGCATCTTGCCAACGGATTTGTCCATCTTATATCGGCCGCAGTATAAGGCACCTGCGGCTTTATCTCAAATATATCGGCGTCCAAAGCCTCGGAAAGCCTTTCGGCCACCTTCTTCGTCGTTCCCTCAGCCGAAAAATATGCAACTAATTTTTTCATTATGCTCCCCTCTCTTTTGTCTTTTTGAAATTATCAAAGCTTTTGCACTTTTAAAAAAACACAAAGGGCGCGAAAGAGACAGATCTTTCGCGCTCCGTGGCACCCCCTGCGAGAATCGAACTCACAACTAACCCTTAGGAGGGGTTTATTATATCCATTTAACTAAGGGGGCAACTCTCCTTACCAGATAATTTTAATAAAACGGCCGTTAAAAGTCAAGCTTTATATGGTACCTTGACTAAAGGCTGTTTTACGATATCAGATGATATGAACCATATGTGTCAAAAAGTAGGGCGTTTGTATGATATGGAAATCAAATAAAAAAGTCCGTGAAAGAGCCTTTCTCGGCTCTTTCACGGCATAAGGCTATCCGCGTTTTACGGGTACGTCGGTGTGCGCGGCTATCGACGATATCCAGCGCGCGATCGTCTCGTCGCCCGGCATGGCAACGTTCGAAATGGGGTACTTTTTCCCCACTGAGGCGGCCTTGCTCTCGCCGAGCGGATGATAGGGCATAACGTCTATGCCCGTCACGTTCGCAAGGCTTGACGCAAGCTTGCCCACGGCCGCAAAATGCTCCTCTCGGTCGTTAAATCCGGGTATAACGGGGCAGCGTATAACCGTTTTTGCGCCCATGGCGTCTATCGCCCTGAGATTTTGTAAGATCGGCTCAAGCGGCGCGCCTGTATATTCTCTGTGGCGCGCAGAGTCTGTCTCCTTAATATCGTAAAGAAAGAGATCGACGAGCGGCACAAGGCTTTTTATCGTGTCCTGTGGGCAGAATCCGGCGGTCTCGACGCAGGTGTTTATCCCCTCCGCGCGGGCAAGCGACAAAAGCGCCCGCGTAAAATCCGGCTGAAATGTCGGTTCTCCGCCCGAAACTGTAAGCCCGCCGCCCGATTTTTCGTAAAATAGTCTGTCTTTTTTTACCTCGATCACGGCTTCGTCCGCGCTCATCGTGCTGCCGCTAACTTCAAGCGCTCCCACGCAGGCGTCTACGCATTTAAAGCATACCGTGCAGTTCGTTCTGTCAAGCTCGTGTATGCCGTCTTTGAAAACATGAACGCCCGAGGGACAGACATTCGCGCATTCGCCGCAGCCGATGCATCGCGCCGGCACATAGAAAAGCTCAGGGCGCGCCGACTGCGATTCGGGGTTATGGCACCACAGACAGCGAAGCGGGCAGCCCTTTAAAAAAACGATCGTGCGAATGCCCGGTCCGTCGTTCACCGACATCCTTTGAATATTGAACACGGTACCCGTTACAGCCTTCGGATCGGTTGACATAATTTTTACCCCTTGTGAAGTATTCTTTCGATTATGCTGTCCTGGAGCACCTCGCTCAGATAGATAAAGTGCGCCGAATATCCGCCTACGCGCACGCAGAGATTGGGATACTTCTCGGGATTCTTCTTCGCGTCGAGAAGTTCCCGAACGCTCGTTACGTTGCCCTGGAAAATATGCGTGCCGCAGCCTATGAACGATTCAAGCAGGCTCTTGCCCACCTCGGGCGTAGCCCACGACTGCTCCATATCCCACATCTGGGACGCGCCCGCCGTGAACATATAAAACGGCATCTTGCCCGATGAGTTCATCGCGGCCGTTATGCCCTTCGTCTGAGCGCACGACTGCGGAGTAAGCGAAATGGCGATGTTGCGGTTCGAGTGACCGCCGTCGGGCGTTGCTCCGAGCAGCGCCGCCGCTCTCGTCGTTATCGTGAAGTTTAATCCTATCGAACGTCCCCTGCCGCCCCAGCGCGTGGTATAGCTGTGGTAGATGTTCGCAAAGTCGTAAAATACGCGCGCGGCCATTGCGTCAGCCTTTTCATCCTCGCAGCCGTATTTCGGTATGTTGGCGAGCTTGAGCCTCAGTCTCTCATAGCCTTTATAGTCGGCCTTTATCGCCTCAAGCATCTCCTCTGCGGTGCAGATGTGGTCGTCGAATACCGCCTGCTTTATGGCGTTGAGTCCGTCGGCCACGTTGGGCAGTCCCACGTGCATTCCGCCGTAATCGTGATATTTTGCGCCGCCGCCGTGCTGATTGCGTCCGCGCTCTAAGCAGTTGTCCATAAGGCTCGACAAAAGATACGACGGTCGGTGGCTTTCGGCCACGTCGCTCGATATCTCGGAGCAATCTATAAATATATTCGTAAGGCGCGTAGCTTCGGCGATGAAATCCTTATAGAAGGACTCGAAATCGTCGTAGCCTGCAAGGCTCTTCGTGGCCTTGAACGCGTTCACGCGCTTGCCCGTGCGAAGGCATATGCCGCCCGTGACCATAAGCTCCAGCATCTTTGCGGCGTTCTGCCAAGCGATCAGAAGAAAGTCGCTCGTCGTGCCGGGTATGCTTATCTCCATGCAGCCGCTTATCGCGTACGTTGTCGCCTCCTCATAGGGGATGCCGCGGTTCATAAGCGCCTTGAATACCGCCGGATCGGAATAGAACTGCGCCTTGTTGTTGCCCTTCGTAAGATAGAGAGCGCAGAGCTCTAAAAAGTCCTCCGGCGGATTTTCGGGGATGCGCACGTAGATCTCGGGATGGTGCGTGCCGAGTCCCATCGCAAGCTCTATCATCATATACGACAGCGGATTTATCGCGGACGTGCCGTCCTTTTTGCTGCCGCCGACGGTAAGTACCTCAAGATAAATGTCAAGCTCGTATTCCTTCATGATCCAGCGCTCGTCAAGCCTTAAGAACATCTCGCCTATAAGATCGCGCGCTTCCTCCATCGTTATAATGCCCTTTTCAAGGTCGGCCTCGAGATACGGCCAGAGAAACTGGTCGAGGCGGCCGTTGCCGTTGCCGGGGCTTTCCATAAGTATTACCGTATGCTGCATGTAATACGACTGTACGGCCTCGCGGAAATTCTCGGCCGGGTGTCTCGGCACCTTGCGGCACAGCGCGGCAAGCTCCGTCATGCCCATGCGCTCAAGCTCGGCTACGTATTTGTCGTTCCATTCAAGCATGGCCTCGTACGAGATGAGCACGCCTTGATAGAACTCGCGCGCCTTCTCGTCGGGGGCGTTCTTAAGACGCGCGCGCACCTCGTTCATTATGCCCTCAACACCACGTTCGAGTATGCGCTCGTACGCCCAGTTTACGTGGCTTCGCGTGCCGTCGTGGCAGAGCTGGTTTGCAACGAGCTCATCGTATTCGGGATACTTTTCGCGGCGGCGCTTTATGCCCTCGTTCCAGAAATCAAGGTCGGGGCACATCTCCTCGGGCGGCTCCTGATTTGCGAATATGGAGCAGCGTCCTATAATGGTGTCATCGGGATAAATGCGCACCGGCTCGTTTACGATGGCATAGGCCGAGGCTCGCGCCGTCTTCTCCCACTGGGGCATATCCTTATAGATAGTCATGGCGGACTTGTTGTAGTTGTAATCGAAAAGTCCTTTGGGATACCCCTTTACACGTTCGTGGCTCTCGTCTCTCAGACGGCTGAGTTTTTCGCTGATGCGTTTCACGTCCTTTTCCTGCATGGTCAACATTCTGTGTCTCCTCCTCCCGCAAAGTTTTATATTTTAATATGATTTTAGACGCGTGATAAGACCCCGATATGATATATTACTGTCTTCAATGCTATTATAAGCCATAATATGTAAGAAATCAACAATTATTTATCGGTTTTCGGCCAAAAAACGTGAAAATTGTATGAAAAAGAGACGAAAACGCATGTTTTTAAACTTAAAAGGGGACGCTTTGCAAAAAACGCAAAGCGTCCCCAAAAAATGCGGCGCGCGATATGGGGAGAGCGCACCGCAATTATTGCTGTTTTTTACCATCCCGTGCCCACAAGCTCTATGTGCCAGCCGTCGGAGGCGCGCGTCACATATCCGCAGCGCCCGTATTCATAGGCGCCGTACGGCACTTTAGGGTCGTTTCCCGTATATTCTCCGGTATTGCCCGCCATCGACTCCCACAGTGCGCGCTCGTTTTCGGGCACGAACGCCACTACGACATAAAACGCCCACGTATTATCATCGAGCTTTCCGAGACTGCGGAAATGCTTCGTTTCCTCGGCGGCCTCGCTTACCTCGCATTTGACGAACGAATACTTGAACTGACTTCCGTCCGATACCTCAGTATGGCGCGATTCGAATATGCGGCAGAATTCCTCGGCCGCCTGAAGGTGCGTCTGTCCGCGGTCGGCCACGAGTATATTGTACTGCTCGTCGTAAAATCCGCCGAATGCCTTAAATTCGGCCTCGTCGTACCACGAGCGCATCAGCGTCCCGAGCTTGATATTTCTGCTGTCTTCTCTGTATTTATACTCCGCATCAAAGGCGTAAGTCCCGCCCTCGGGAGTATAGAGAACGAGCGTGTTTTCACCCTGCATGAATTTCATCCTGTAACCTGATACGGAAAGCATAACGCAATCTCTGGACTTGTCGGGCTCGTCTGTTTTCGCATACTCAAAGTCCGAAAGCGAAGTTGAAAGCTGCGCCTCGTTCGGTACGCCTCGCCCCGAATAGGCGGCCGTTTCCCTTTTATCGGCATGATCAAGCCAAAGAGACACGTGTGTGCTTTTGTTCTCCGTAAGCGCTATTGCCTCCGAAAGCGCTTCTTCGGGAGTTTCGGGAGTTTTTCTTTTAAAGCTCTCGTCAGCGGTAAAGCTGTCGGCCATTATGCGGATAAGCTCCGGCTCGAAACCGATGGAGTTGTATTCGCTCTGAAGCGCGTTTATCGTTTCGGGATCGTACGTGCCGCGCACTATCCAAACGCCTCCGTCGGAAGAGCGCACGGTACGCACTTCGCGTCCGCTTATGTACGTTTCCGTGGGATATTCCGGCTCCTGCTCCAAGGTGACTTTATTTATCCTGAATTTCGATCCGGTTCCGTAAAGGGAGATAAAGACTGCGCTTTCTCCGTCTGATTCCGTTAGATCCCAAGACTGAACGGGGATATAGACATACCAGCCGTCACCGTCACAGCGGCGAAGCGCAAATTGCCGCGTTTCGCCGTTTAAGCCCTTTACGTCCTCGGTCTTTATATAAAGCGGCAGATCGAGCGCGTATTCCTTTACATACCAATCGTAGAGCGACTCCTCAACGCTCTCATGCATACCGAAAAAATCGCCGCCGTCGTTTACGGGTTTGTCGCTCAGAATATCGTAAGAGCCGTCTCCGCGCAGCAAGGCGATTATTATATGGCCTCCCTGCCCCTCAAGATCGTACCAGCCGTCAGACTCGCTCATTCCTCCGACGAGCGCAACGTCGCCCTTCGGCGCGTCGAGCTTTACGTATTTCTCGTAACGCCACGCTTCAAGCGTCCCCTGCGGCGAAAGCCCCGAAAGCTCGCCCAGTTTTTCAAGTCCCTCCGTCTTTACGTCGGTCACGTTCGCTGTCTTCATCTCGCCGCTTATGCTCGGATACTCCGCCGTATCGGTGGATATCACGCTCATAACATATCTTTCTATGTCATCATATTCGCCGTCTTCGGCCTTCGGGTCTGCCGCACATGCAGCCACGGCGGCTATGCACAATACGGCGGCCAAAAGCGTCATCCACGCCTTCGGCTTTTTAAACGAGAGCGCATTCTTTATGCGTCCCTTTACGCCCGTCTCTCCGAACGCGAGCGGACTTGCCGCAGGAAAGCGCTCCCTTACGGCAAACGATAAAAGCGCCATGCTGTAATCCTTTTTTATATTCATATTTCCGGACAGCACCTTCTCGTCGCAGCTCATCTCCATGTCGCGGCTCATAAGACAGAACGCCAGCCAAACGAGCGGATTGAACCAATGGACGCCAAGAATTATGAACGCTATGATTTTTATTATATGGTCGCCGCGCTTTATATGGTATCTTTCGTGCTCCAGCACGTATTGCAACACGTCTTTGGACAGTCCCAAAGGCACATATATGCGGGGACGTGCAAATCCCAGTATGAACGGCGTCGAAACGCCGTCTGCGGCATATACGCCGTCCTCAGTAAGCTGCGCGCCCCTCATTTTGCGCCAAAGCCTCGTATAGCTTACGGCGGCGTATATCATCATCGCAATAACTCCTATAAGCCATATCGCCGCGCCCGCCGAAAGAAGCGTCTGCATCGGGTCTTGGGACAATGCGGCGGCCGTCTCCCCTGCGCCGCTTCCGCCGCCGATATATACGGGATCGGGAGTGGCCGCGCTCTGCGCCGCCTCCACCTCTGCGGGCGCGCGCACGACAATCGGCGCGCTCACAGGCTTTATCGCGCTTACCTCGAATATGCTGAACGCCGCCTTAAAGCTTATCGGGCATAAAAGCCTGAACGCGGCGGCCGTCCATAAAAGAAACGACCACTTTTTCGGCGCGCGGCAAAGACCCAAAAGAAAGCGCACGGCTATAACGGCCAATATGACTATCGCCGAAGACGCGCTCATATTGAGGATGCCGGTAAATACTGCTTCCATCTCAATCCTCCTTATGCTCGTCTATAAGCCTTTTAAGCTCCGCCGCTTCCTCTTTAGATATCTTTTTGCCGCCCAAAAACGAAACGAGAAATCCCGGAAGCGACCCGGAAAACGTCTGCTTCACGAAAAGCTCGCTCTCTACCGCCTGCACCTCGCTCTTTTTTATGCGCGAAATTACAGTTGCGTTCTCGTTTTGAATAAATCCCTTTTCGCTCATCTTTTTTATCATCGTATAAGTAGTCGATTTCTTCCATCCGAGCCGTTCAAGGCAGAGGCGCGCAAGCTCGGTGGAACCCACGGGCTCGCTGTCCCAGATCACGCTCATAAATTTGAAATCGCTTTCGGCAAGTCTTTTGCTGTCCATAACGGCGCCTCCTGTTTTTAGGTCTATTTATATAGACCTTTATCTTTAGTCTATAACAATAGACCTGACTTGTCAAGCGGTTTTCGCAATTTTTCTTGACCCGCCCGTTTTTATCTGATAATATTACTTTAAAAGGGTGAGCACCTACCTTTATTGAAAACTCAGGCTATGAGCCTGGGTTTTTTCTTTCGGAGGAGATCGTTATGTTAAACTACGTCTGGCCAATCGCGCTCGTCGTCGCATCAAACGTCGTGTATCAAATATGTGCAAAATCAGTGCCCGGCAATATGAATCCGTTCGCGTCGCTTACGGTAACGTATCTTATCGCCGCGGCGGCCTCTCTGGGGCTTTTCTTCGCCACGCCGCACGGCGCAAGCCTTGCCGCCGAATACGATAAGCTCAACTGGGCGCCATTCGTTCTCGGCATATCCATAGTGGGGCTCGAGGCAGGCTTTATATACGCGTATAAGGCAGGCTGGCAGATAAGCACGGCCTCGATAGTGCAAAGCGCGTTTCTTGCTGTCGCGCTTTTGTTCGTCGGCTTTTTATTGTACAAAGAAAGCATCACGCCGAATAAAATAATCGGCCTTATCGTATGCCTCGCCGGACTTTTTATAATAAACAGATAGCCCTGACTGCATTATGCAAAAAAAGCACCGCCTTTTTAAAAGACGATGCTTTTTTGATTCAGCTTCTCTTTTCAATGTGGCAGCTCTCGTGCGACGCGCAGCTTTTGCATTCATGGCCGCAGGAGCATTCTCCCCTTTTTTTGCGGCGAATGAGATATATCACGTCCGCCGCGACTGCGGCAACTATTATGAGAAGCACTATCATCCATGACGACATAACTTTCGCTCCTTATACCATGACCTTTTGGGTCAGAGTTTTCGGTTCCTTATACGGTCTGAACAAAAGATATACGGCAAATACTATAACTGCGGCGGCAATTACGGCCCCCACGATATTTAGCGCCGAGACGGGGCCCGAAAACAGGCTTCCTATCTGGTAAATTACAAACGATACGGCGTAAGCAAATCCGCATTGATAGCCTATTGCGAACCAAGTCCATTTTCTGTTGTTCATCTCGCGCTTTATTGCGCCGATAGCCGCAAAGCAGGGCGCGCACAAGAGGTTGAACGCAAGGAACGCATATCCCGCAACGGGCGTGAACGCCGCCGCGATGGCCTGATATACGCTGCCTTCCCCGCCTCCGTAGAGTATGCCGAGAGTTCCGACGATGTTTTCCTTTGCTACGAGTCCCGTGATAGACGCCACGGCCGCCTGCCAGTTTCCGAATCCTATCGGAGCGAATATCCACGAGATCGCGCCGCCGACAGCCGCAAGTATAGAATGCTCTATCTCGGATTCGTCGAGCATTCCGAACGCTCCGTCAACAAATCCGAAGTATGTGGCAAACCAGATGACTATCGTTGAGAGCAAGATTATCGTGCCTGCTTTCTTTATGAACGACCAGCCGCGCTCCCACATCGAACGCAGAACGTTTCCGACGGTAGGCATATGGTACGCGGGCAGCTCCATTACGAAAGGAGCGGGGTCTCCCGCGAACATTTTCGTCTTTTTAAGTATTATGCCCGATATTATTATCGCTGCCATCCCCAAGAAGAACGCCGATACCGCGATTACGGGGGAGCCGCCGAATATCGCGCCGGCTATCATTGCAATAAACGGAAGCTTTGCGCTGCACGGTATGAACGTCGTCGTCATTATCGTCATTCGGCGGTCGCGCTCGTTCTCAATGGTGCGCGACGCCATAATGCCGGGTATGCCGCATCCCGTACCGATAAGTATGGGGATGAATGATTTTCCCGAAAGGCCGAAGCGTCTGAATATCCTGTCAAGCACGAACGCGACTCTCGCCATATAGCCGCACGCCTCTACTATCGCAAGAAGCAAAAACAGCACGAGCATCTGCGGAACGAAGCCGAGCACCGCGCCTACGCCCGCTACGATACCGTCTATCACAAGACCGTGGAGCCATTCGGGGCAGTCCTCGCCGAGAAGTCCCTCGATAAGCACAGGCACGCCGGGGACCCAAACGCCGTAGTTTGCGGGGTCTACGCCGCCGTCGTATTTCTCATACATGTCTATCGCTTCCGAAAAGTCGGCGCCCGTTGCCGTAAGCGTTTCTGTCTCTAGCGTCTCTTCGTCTTCAAGCGTATATGTAAATTCCGCGCCCGCGCCCATTTCGGCCGCCACGGCTCTCATGCCCTCTGCATCCTCTGCCGCGGAAACGTCTATGCCGCGCTCTTCGGCATAAGCGAGCGCGCCATCGATCACAGCGTCTGTATCGCCGTATTCTTCTTCGGCTTCAGCCGTCTCAGCGCTGCCTATACCGAACAGGTGATATCCATCGCCGAAGAGTCCGTCGTTTGCCCAGTCGGTAGCGCCGAGTCCTACGGTCACCATTGCAAGGTAGTAGATAAGAAACATTACCGCCGCAAATATCGGAAGACCGAGTACGCGGTTCGTGACTACTTTATCCACCTTGTCGGACGTTGAAAGCTTCCCTTGGTCCTTCTTTTTCTGACAATCGCCTATAATTCGCGATATATAGTCGTAACGCTCGTTCGTGATGATGGATTCGCTGTCGTCGTCAAGCTCTTCCTCTACAGCTTTTATGTCATTTTCGATATGGTTTATTATATTTTCTGAAAGATCAAGTTGTGCCGCCGCTTTTTCATCGCGCTCGAAAAGCTTTATCGCGTACCATCTCTGGCGCTCCTTAGACATTTCGTGAAGCGCGGCCTCCTCGATATGCGCAAGGGCGTGCTCTACCGCGCCCGAAAAGCGGTGGCGCGGCGCTGCCGCGTGCGACTTTGCCGCTTCTATCGCAGCCTCGGCCGCTTCTTTTACGCCCTCGCCCTTTAACGCCGATATTGCAACGGTCTTGCAGCCTATCGCCTCGGAGAGCTTTGAAAGGTCTATCGTATCGCCGTTCTTTTTTAAGACGTCGCACATATTTACCGCCGCAACAACGGGTATGCCCAGCTCCGTAAGCTGCGTCGTAAGATACAGGTTCCTCTCAAGATTCGTTCCGTCGATTATATTAAGTATCGCGTCGGGACGCTCGCCTATGAGATAATTTCTCGCAACGACTTCCTCAAGCGTATAAGGCGAAAGGGAATAAATGCCGGGAAGGTCGGTAATAACTACATCGCCGTTCTTTTTTAACTTGCCCTCTTTCTTCTCCACCGTAACTCCGGGCCAGTTTCCGACGAACTGATTGGAGCCTGTCAGCGCGTTGAACAAGGTCGTTTTTCCACTGTTGGGATTTCCCGCAAGCGCTATTTTTATACTCATTTACGCATTCCTCACTTTCCTTCAACCTCTACGTTTTCGGCGTCTGCTTTTCGTATTGAAAGCTCATAGCCTCGAACCGTGACTTCGATGGGATCTCCGAGCGGCGCGACCTTTCGCACCGTGACGCTTACGCCCTTCGTTATGCCCATGTCCATGATCCTGCGGCGCACGGCCCCTTCTCCTCTCAGCTTCACGACCGTTACGGTATCGCCTATCTTCGCTTCTTTAAGATTCATGCTCTTCCTCCTCAAACCATTATTTTTGCCGCAAGCTCACGGCCTAATGCTATCCTCGAATCCTTCACCAATACGATAAGATCTCCGCGAAGTGAGCTTACGACCTTTAACCTGCCCCCCGAAACAAACCCCAGATTTTCAAGATGGGTCCTCACATCGGACGAGCCTCCGATCTTTTTGATTATGTATTCTTCGTTCACTGCGGCTATTGTAAGCGGTATCATAGCTTAGCCCTCCTCTTTTAATATCGGCGTGAAGCTCATGCAGATCTCTTTTTTCGTTCCTATTTGTTAGCTTTAGCAAACTTTTGTTAGCTCTTGCTAACTCATAGGCCTAAATAAAAGCCGGTGCGTTCCGGCTTTAGTTAGTATATACTAACATCATCTGTATTGAATTATACACTCGCAAAAAAACGTTGTCAATAATATTAAGAAAAATATATTCATATAAATGTGTAGAGTCGTCAATGATGTGTGACACTTCACCCGAAAAAATATGACGAAGGTTATATGTGCGAATTTGAGAAAGACGAGGAGCCGTAGGCGACGAGGCTTTCTCAAATTCGGCGCGGCTCGGTCTGGCCCTCTGTGAAC
>JAFQZS010000034.1 GCA_017405765.1 Clostridia bacterium | reverse complement strand
GTTCACAGAGGGCCAGACCGAGCCGCGCCGAATTTGAGAAAGCCTCGTCGCCTACGGCTCCTCGTCTTTCTCAAATTCGCACATATAACCTTCGTCATATTTTTTCGGGTGAAGTGTCACACATCATTGACGACTCTACATCGCCGCCTATCCCTTTTTATTCAAAACACTTGACAAAAGTATTGAAAATATCTTATTATAATTACAATAAACAGTGTTTTCAAAGGATATAGCGAGAACAACTTTTGACCAGTTTCCCAGTGAAACTCAAGGCCATACGGACAGCCGGGTCAAACTGCCGACGGTGAAGCTTTGGCTTTGCCTTATTGATTGCGTTAAGAGCGCAACTTTTATAAGTTGGCAACTCAATTGCCAGTTGGTTACTTCATAACCAAGTGTACTTTGGTACACGCTTGTGAAACGGTCAATAAGAGTAGTAAAAGTAGTTCTTACTATATAGACTCTGAAGGGATTTTAAAATGCAAAGCCCGAAAACAGCTTTAACGGCTTTGATAATACCTGAAACCGACATTTTACAAGGATGTGCCCAAGCGCTTTGAGCACATCCTTTTTCGTTTTGGAGGTGTAACATGGCTAAAATGAAATTGTACGGATTTAACAATCTTACGAAATCCTTAAGCTTCAACATTTACGATATATGCTATGCAAAAACGGCGCGCGAACAGCAGGATTATATTAAATACATAAACGAGCAGTATAACTCCGAGCGTCTTACGGCTATCTTAAAGCGTCTTACCGAGATGATAGGCGCAACTGTTTTGAATATTTCAAAGCAGGACTATGAGCCGCAGGGAGCAAGCGTTACTTTTCTTATCGCCGAGGAGAGTATGGTAAAAGTGATGAGCGGCGAGACGGTCGTTTCACATCTGGACAAAAGCCATGTTACCGTACATACTTATCCCGAATACCATCCCGAAACGTCTATCGCTACGTTCCGCGTCGATATCGACGTTGCCACCTGCGGGGAGATAACTCCGCTTTCAACGCTCGACTTCCTTATCGGTAGCTTTGACTCCGATATTATCACAATGGATTACCGAGTAAGAGGCTTTACTAGGAGCATTGAAGGCAAAAAGCTTTTTATAGACCATAATATAACCTCAATACAGGATTATATAAACGACGATATACTTCAAAAATATGACGCTGTCGATGTAAACGTCTATCAGTCGAACATATTCCATACGAAAATGCTCATAAAGGACATCGTGCTTCAGAATTATCTTTTTAACTCCGACGTATATGAGATACCGCCGAAGATAAGACTTGATATAACGAACTCTTTAAGACGCGAAATGATAGAAATATTCAGCGGCACCAACGTATATCAGGAGGTGTAGACGTATGGACCAGTCAAGAGCGCCGCTCCTTTCGGCGCTTGAGCATATGCGCCACGACAGGCTCGTTCCGTTCGACGTGCCGGGACATAAGCACGGAAAGGGCAATCCCGAACTTACGGAGTTTTTGGGCGAACAATGCCTTTCGGTCGACGTAAATTCAATGAAGCCGCTTGATAACCTCTGCCACCCCATAAGCGTGATCAAAGAAGCAGAGCAGCTTGCGGCAGAGGCGTTTTCGGCGGCCGCCGCCTTTTTCATGGTGGGCGGAACGACCTCATCAGTGCAGTCTATGATACTGTCGAACGTCAAGGCCGGCGATAAGATAATACTGCCGCGCAACGTTCATCAAAGCGTGATAAACGCGCTCGTATTATGCGGCGCTGTGCCTATTTATATAAATCCGCAGACGAACAGGGATCTGGGCATCGCGCTGGGTATGTCGGTCTCAGATGTTTCGCGCGCCGTAAATGACCACCCGACAGCGAAGGCGATACTTGTAAATAACCCTACGTATTACGGCATATGCTCCGACCTTAAAAGCATAGTTTCTTTAGCGCATTCCCACGGTATGCGCGTACTTGTTGACGAGGCGCACGGCACGCATTTTTATTTCGGAAAAGATATGCCCCTGTCCGCAATGGCCGCAGGGGCCGACATGGCGGCCGTAAGCATGCATAAATCGGGTGGATCGCTTACGCAGAGTTCGCTGCTTTTATGCTCAAAGAACGTGAACGCCGACTACGTAAGAAAGATAATCAATCTTACGCAGACCACCTCCGGCTCATATCTTCTCCTGTCAAGCCTCGATATCTCAAGGCGCAATCTTGCGCTTCGCGGGGAAGAGATATTTGAAAAAGTGAAGCGCTACGCGAATTACGCCCGCGAAGAGATAAACCTTATAGGCGACTATTACGCCTATTCAAAAGAGCTTATAAACGGAGACAGCATTTTCGATTTTGACACGACTAAGCTTTCGATAAATACTCTCGGACTGGGACTTGCCGGCATAGAAGTATACGATATTCTGCGCGACGAGTACGGCATACAGATTGAATTCGGCGATCTAAGCAACATTTTAGCGTATATTTCGGTGGGCGACAAGAACAAGAGCATCGAGCGTCTTATAGGCTCATTGGGCGAGATACAGCGCCTTTATAAGCGTGACAACCGCGATATGCTCGACTCCGAATACATAAGCCCCGTCGTGGTGGCTTCTCCCCAGCAGGCGTTTTACTCCGAAAAGGAGAGTCTGCCGCTTTCAAAATGCGAGGGCAGAGTATGCGCCGAATTTGTAATGTGCTATCCTCCCGGTATACCCATACTTGCGCCCGGCGAGGCCGTGACTCCGAATATAATCGAGTATATAAAATACGCCAAGGACAAGGGCTGTATGATAACGGGACCGGAAAGCATGGACGTAAGCTTTCTTAACGTAGTGAAAGGAGTGTAAAATGGACGACTTATGGTTCAGCGAATACCATACCGATAACGTGCGCTTTTCAATAAAAGTGACGCGCCAGCTTCATCAGGAGAAAAGCGATTATCAGTGGATATCGGTATTCGATTCTAAAGAATTCGGGCGTTTTCTTACTCTCGACGGCATAATGATGCTTACCGAGCGCGACGAGTTTATATATCACGAAATGATAACGCATCCCGCAATGGTGGTGAACCCAAACATAAAAGACGTGCTGATAATAGGCGCCGGAGACGGGGGAGCCATGCGCGAGCTTGTAAAATATAAGACCATTGAGAAAATCGATGTTGTTGAAATAGACGAGCGCGTCGTGGAGGTCTGCAAAGAGTTTCTTCCGAAAACGGCAGTAGGCTTTGACGACCCTCGCGTAAATCTGCTTTTTTTGGACGGTCTTAGATTCGTGCGCCGAACACAGAATAAATACGACCTTATAATCGTTGACTCGACCGACCCGTTCGGCCCCGGCGAGGTGCTCTTTACGAAGGAGTTCTACGGCAACTGCTACCGCGCCCTAAACGATACCGGCATACTTATAAATCAGCACGAGAGCCCGTTCTACCCTAATGACGCCGTGAATATGCAGTCGGCGCACAGGCGCATAAAAAGCGTATTCGACATGAGCTTTGTATATCAGGCGCACATACCGACGTATCCGTCGGGGCATTGGCTCTTCGGATTTGCCTCAAAGAAGTACGATCCCGTGCTCGATATGTTCGCTTCGGAGTGGAACGAGCTTGGCATCGAGACGAAATACTACAACACCGACCTGCATTTCGGCGCGTTCGCGCTGCCGACGTACGTAAAGGAGCTTTTGAATGAATAAGAACGTACAGACCTTTATCGGATGCGACGCGGACTACAACGACGCCGACGCCGTTATTTTCGGCGCGCCCTTCGACGGTACGACGTCGTTTAGGCCCGGAACGCGATTCGGACCGGCCGCCATACGCTCGGAATCGTTCGGCATAGAGACATATTCGCCCTACTGCGACCGCGACCTCTCCGAGGTCAAAGTTTTCGACGGAGGCGACCTCGATCTGCCGTTCGGCAATACACAGCGGGTGCTTAAAATGATAGAGGATCACGCGGACAGGCTGATAGGCGATAAAAAGCGCTTTTTAATGCTTGGAGGCGAGCATCTTGTAACTTTGGGCGCGATGCGCGCGGTGTTTAGAGAGTATCCCGACATACACGTAGTCCACTTCGACGCGCACACCGATCTAAGAGACGAATATATAGGCGAGGAGCTTTCCCACTCTACGGTCATGAAGCACGTGTGGAAGCTGGTGGGAGACGGCAGGCTTCACCAATTTGGCATAAGAAGCGGGGAGAGATACGAATTTGAGTTCGCAAAAAACCATACGAATCTTCACAAATTCGATCTTCAAGGCTTTTCGGACACGGTAGAAAAACTAAAGGGCAAGCCCGTATATTTTTCACTTGACCTAGATGTGCTTGACCCGTCCGCATTTCCCGGCACGGGAACGCCCGAGGCGGGGGGCGTAAGCTTTAAGGAGCTTATGGACGCCCTACTTTTGCTCAATCGACTCAATATCGTGGCATGCGATATAAACGAGCTTTCGCCGCATTACGACCAAAGCGGCATATCTACCGCCGCGGCTTGTAAGATAACGAGAGAGATAATTCTTCAGATGCTTTGATTTTTAACTTTGAAAGGGAGGTACTAAAATGGGAAAATGTATGATCATCGGCTGTGGAGGCGTGGCAAGCGTAGCTATTCATAAATGCTGCCAGAACAGCGAAGTGTTCGAGGAAATAATGATAGCCAGCCGCACTAAGTCTAAGTGCGACGCGCTTAAAAGTAAGCTTTCGGGCACTACGAAAACGAAAATACATACCGCAAAAGTTGACGCAGACAACGTAGACGAGCTCGTCGCGCTGATAAACGAATTCAAGCCCGACGTAGTTTTGAACCTTGCGCTTCCTTATCAGGACCTTACGATAATGGACGCCTGCCTCAAAACGAAAACGCATTATATCGACACGGCCAACTACGAGCCTCTCGATACGGCAAAGTTTGAATACAAGTGGCAGTGGGCGTATATGGATAAGTTCAAGGAAGCGGGCGTCTGCGCCCTTTTGGGAAGCGGATTTGACCCCGGAGTTACGGGCGTATTCTCAGCTTACGCAATGAAGCATCAGTTCGACGAGATAAATTATATAGACATACTCGACTGCAACGGCGGCGACCACGGATACCCGTTCGCTACAAACTTCAATCCCGAGATAAACATACGCGAGGTATCGGCTAACGGAAGCTACTGGGAGGACGGACACTGGGTAGAGACTGCGCCTATGGAAATAAAGCGTGAATACGACTTTAAGGGCGTAGGCAAAAAGGATATGTATCTTTTACACCATGAGGAGCTTGAAAGCCTTGCTCTCAACATTAAGGGCATAAAGCGTATCCGCTTCTTTATGACGTTCGGCCAGAGCTATCTTACGCACTTAAAGTGCCTTGAGAACGTGGGCATGACGTCTATAGAGCCGATAGAATACGAGGGCAAGATGATCGTGCCGCTCCAGTTCTTAAAGGCAGTGCTGCCCGACCCCGCAACGCTCGGCCCGCGCACCGTCGGCAAGACCAACATAGGCTGCATATTCAGGGGCAAAAAAGACGGTAAGGATAAGACTTATTATCTTTACAACATATGCGACCATCAGGAATGCTATAAGGAAGTGGGAAGTCAGGCCATTTCTTACACGACGGGAGTTCCCGCTATGATAGGCGCGATGCTCGTTATGACGGGCAAATGGATGCGTCCCGGCGTATGGAACATAGAGCAGTTCGATCCTGATCCGTTCATGGACGCGCTGAATAAATGGGGACTTCCGTGGGAGGAAGATTTCAACCCCGTATTGGTGGACTGATGAAGGACTCGCTTTTATCGCTTCCCACGCCGTGCTACGTTCTTGACGAGGGAAAGCTTCGACGAAATCTCAAAATACTTAAAGACGTAAAAGAGCAGGCAGGATGCAAGATCCTGCTTGCTCAAAAAGCATTCTCCATGTTTTCCGTATATCCGATCATTGGCGAATATCTTGACGGCACCACGTCAAGCGGTCTTTTCGAAGCGCGCCTCGGGTATGAAAAAATGGGGAAGGAAACGCACGTTTTTTCGGCGGCGTATGATCCGAAGGAATTTCCGGAGATCATAAAAATATGCGGACACATCGTGTTCAATTCTTTTTCCCAGTGGGAAAAATATAAGGATGCGGCCTTAGCTCACAATATAAGCTGCGGCATACGCATAAATCCGGAATGCTCCACTCAGGACCATGCGATATACGACCCCTGCGCGCCCGGCTCAAGGCTGGGAGTTACGCGTTCAAATTTCAGGCCGGACATGCTTTCGGGCGTCGAGGGGCTTCATTTTCACACGCTATGCGAGCAAAACAGCGACGCTTTAATAGAAACGCTTGCGGCGGTGGAGGAAAAGTTCGACGAATTTATACCGCAGATGAAATGGGTGAACTTCGGCGGCGGCCATCATATCACGCGCGACGATTACGACAGGGACGCGCTCATGCGGGCGGTGCGCCGCTTTAAAGAGAAGTATAATGTTCAGGTTTATCTTGAACCGGGCGAGGCAGTCGCGCTGAACGCGGGCTATCTCGTGACCTCCGTTTTGGACGTTGTTCACAACGGCGTAGACATTGCGCTTTTGGACGCTTCCGCCGCGTGTCATATGCCGGACGTTATCGAAATGCCGTACCGTCCGCCGCTTTATGAAAGCGGAAAGGCAGGAGAAAAAGCTCATACATATCGCTTGGCGGGATCTACCTGCCTTGCGGGCGATATAATAGGCGATTATTCGTTCGACGCGCCGCTTAAAGAGGGCGACAGGCTCATATTTGAGGATATGGCCATATACTCGATGGTTAAAAACAATACGTTCAACGGTATGTGTCTCCCGTCTATCGCCATACTCCGCGAAAACGGGGAAACGGAGCTTGTGAAAAGCTTCGGATATGAAGATTTTAAAATGAGGCTCTCTTGAGCTTTGGAGGAAACGATGTTTAAAATAGGATGCCACCTTTCCTCATCGAAAGGATACTATAATATGTATAAGGACGCCGTTTACGTAAACGGCACGACGTTTCAGTTCTTTACAAGAAACCCGCGCGGAGGCGCTGCAAAGGAGATAGATGTAGACGACGTAAAAGAATATCTTGCGGCGGCAAAAGATGCAAATATAGGACCTATCGTAGCTCATGCTCCGTATACCTTAAATGCGTGCGCCGCAGATGAAAAAAAGCGCACGTTCGCGCTTGAAACGTTCAAAGACGACCTTTCGCGCCTTGAATATACTCCGGGCAATTATTACAACTTCCACCCCGGAAGCCACGTCGGGCAGGGAATAGACGCGGGCATATCGTACATAAGCGAACTTTTGAACAAAAGCCTCGCTCCCGATCAGTCAACTACCGTCCTGCTTGAAACAATGGCAGGCAAGGGCAGTGAAGTAGGCTCAAATTTTCAGGAGCTTAAAGAGATAATCGACAGAGTTAAACATAACGAAAAGCTCGGCGTATGTCTTGACACATGCCACGTTTGGGACGCCGGGTACGACATAGCAGGCGACCTTGACGGGGTACTTCACGAGTTCGATGATATAATAGGGCTTGACCGTCTTAAGGCCGTACACCTAAACGACAGCATGAACCCTTTGGGCGCGCATAAAGACAGGCACGCCAAAATAGGCGAGGGGCATTTGGGCATCGAGGCGATAACGCGCATAATCAATCACGAAAAGCTGAAAGGTCTGCCGTTCTGCCTTGAAACTCCGTGCGATATTGACGGATACAAAAGAGAGATCGAGCTTTTACGCGGATTATATAAGGGCTGACTTTCCTTTTCGCTTCATCAAGCGAAGCGCCGCTTTATCCTTATCGCTAACGCGGTATGAATCGAGCATCTTCGAGATCGCCTTGTTATACGTTATATCGTCAAGGCGGTTATTGAGAAGATAAGACGTCGTGATCTCGGGCAGCTTTATATAAAACTCTGAAAGCACCCACGCCGCGCCCATCATGGCGTAGTACGATCTTAAGTCCACGCTGTCCAAGACGTCGAACGCGGGCGCAGCGTATTCCTTTGATACGAATCCGACAAGGATAACTACGAGACCGAAGCGTATTTTGAACTCATCGCCGGAATAGAGATATTCCTGTATGAAGCTCCAAAATTCGCTTTGGTTCTTCTTTATAACGGGGCGAAGCGAACTTGTGAACAAGTCGCAGATGCCCCAGTTGTCGATATGCGGCACAAAATCGGCGATAAGGCTCATGCGCTCCTCATGCGGCATTTTCGCATAACTTATAACTAGGGCGCGTATTGCCGTCTCCTCATATGTGCCGTATTGGGGATCTCCCAAAAAGCTTTTGTAATCTCCTTTGCTTATTTCCTTTGCCATTCGTTTAAGCAGGGGAGTCTTAACGCCCATTATCTCGGCTTTTGTGCTTATGAGCTTTTTTGAAAATTCGGCCGTAGATCTGTCGGCCAGAGAGATAAGCTCGCGTTTTATTTCGCCGTTCATTCTTTTCACCCCTTTTACAACTATAAGAAAATTGGACAGGTACTGCAAAACCTGTCCAATTATTTTTGATACTGCTTAGATACTACATAGCCAAATACTGTACATCTATAGGCTTTTTACTTTGCTTGGGTGTAGCTTTAAGATAAAAGCCTTTTTGATGTAACATAATTTTCTATATAATATTTAGTATTAAGGTCACCATATCTGATGACGTCACCGGTATACGTGGCATGTATGAATTTATTGTCACCGACATATATGCCGACGTGTCCGATGGGTTTTGAATATCCCGGAAGCTTAAAGAAAATAAGATCGCCGGGACGCAAGTCTGTCTTTTCTACCGTGATAGAAAGCGACTCGCACTGTTCGGTCGCGGTACGCGGTAATTTATATCCAAATTCAGAATAAACATACTGTACGAGACCCGAACAGTCAAATCCTTCAGGAGATGTGCCGCCTGATACATAAGGCACACCTAAGAAAGTTGCTGCGAATTCGCAGATTTTTTCTCCCTGGGTAATATCTTTGCTGTTGATCGAAGCTAATGAAGACGATACCTCTTCTTGAGTAAAAAGCTCGGGGGCGTCTTTCGCTTCCTGTCCGTAATCGTAATGCTTACCGTAGGTCTCTATATCATACGTACGAAGCGAAAGATAATCGCTGGAAACATATCCTACCTTACCGTTATATGTAACGTCATACCAATGTCCGTCAGGAGTCATTGCATTAACGCTTATAACAGTGGCGTCCGGTATAACTGATATTTTTTCACTATCCAAAGAGGCGGAAGACCTCATATTAAGTCCGCCGTTAGCGATAACGACGCCATATCCCCAATCACCTGCAAAGGCCGCTGTTGCACCAAGGGAGATCACAATGATTGCAGAGATAATGATGTACTTTATTATATTGTTCTTTATTTTTTGCTTTCGCATATACACCTCTTTCCTCAAAAATTTTCCCAAGCCAGTAAAAGTTATATGAGAAGTTTAGCATAAAAAAGCGATATTGTCAAGTTTACAGGCATGACACGCCTTTTTGACTCCCGCTTCATACAGATATAGTTATCTTTCACGTTGACATAATGAGCCGGTGCGTAGTATAATCAATTTGCTGACAGAGAGCATCTTTTTAAGCAAAGCAAATATCAAATTACAATATAATAACTTCATAAAACAATGGTGGCTTAAATGAAAAGATCTATGACGATAACATACGAGGTGGAAGATAAGCTTTATCTCAATATTACTAACCGCTGTCCCTGCAGCTGCGTTTTCTGCATACGCCAAAACGGCGACGGCGCGTACGGCTCCGACCCCTTATGGCTTGAACACGAGCCTTCGATAGAGGAGATCGCCACATCATTGAACGAACGCGAGCTTGACAAGTATACGCAGATAGTATTCTGCGGCTACGGCGAGCCTACCGAGCGTCCCGAGATCCTGTGCGAAACGGCAAAGCTTATCAAATCGCGCTCCAAAACGCCTATACGTTTAAATACGAACGGCCTTTCGCATCTTATACACGGCCGCGATATAGTGCCTGATATCTCGGGGCTTATAGATATCGTTTCAATAAGCCTCAACGCACCGAACGCCCAAGATTATACGAAAGTCACGCGGCCGAAATTCGGTGAAAAATCATTTGACGCCATGTGCTCATTTGCCGTACGCTGCAAGAACGCGGGGATAGACACTATGTTCACCGTAGTAGATATTATCCCGAAAGAACAAATAGAACAGTCAAAGGAGCTTTCAAGAAAGCTCGGCATTCCTTTGCGCATACGCGAAATTGTTAAATGAACCTTTTTGCCTTTTTTCATAAGCCCCTTAAGACAGCTGAGCCCCGCTTTTTGCTGTCTTTTTGGTTTTACACGTAAAAAAGCATATTATATATCGATATTTTCGATAATTTGTATTGTCATAAGCCACAATATACAGTATAATAATATATTGTTGCTTTAATATAAGGTATAATAAATTTATGTTGGTGAGTATATGAAAAACGATTCATGGCAATGTTTGTTCGACAGAAGAACAGAAAATACAGACGCGCTTTCGTCGCTTTCTCAAAACGAGCTTGTAAAGATACTGCTTATAAACAGAGGAATAACTAACGCAGATGAGGCGCACTCTTTCATAGATGCAGGCGAGGATCTTTGGAACGATCCGTTTCTCTTAAAGGATATGGACGCAGCATGCGCACGCATTCTTAAAGCAATTTCGGCGCATGAAAAGATAGCGGTCTACGGAGATTACGACGTAGACGGCGTTACCTCCACGGCAGTACTTATAAATTATCTTACCGATCTCGGTATAGAGACAGAGTATTACATACCTCAGCGATGCGACGAGGGCTACGGTCTTAATTCATGCGCTATAAAAGCGCTTTACGATTCGGGCGCCACGCTGCTAATTACCGTGGATTCCGGTATAACGGGGTTTGAAGAAGTAAAATATGCAAATTCGATAGGTCTTGACATAATTATAACCGACCATCATGAGTGCTCGTCTGAGATACCCGACGCCCTTGCAGTCATAAACCCCAAACGCCCCGACTGTCCTTATCCGTTTAAAAACTTAGCCGGAGTAGGCGTTGTATTTAAGCTCATATGCGCGCTTTCGGGAAAAGATAAGATGAAGGACATGTTCTGTCGCTACTGTGAGCTTGTAGCTATAGGCACCATAGCCGACGTAATGCCGCTTTCGGGCGAAAACAGACTTATCGCAAAAGAGGGGCTTAAGCACCTTCAGAGCACCGACAATCTGGGACTCCGTTCGCTTATCAGTATGGCGGGGCTTGAGTCAAAGCCGATAAACGCCGTTTTGGTTAGTTTTGTGCTTGCTCCGAGAATAAATGCGGCGGGACGTGTGGGAAACGCCAATCTGGCGGTAGAGCTTTTTGTGACGAAGGATAAAAAGACGGCGGAAGACATATCCGACGAGCTGATACAGAAGAATAAACTGCGCCAGGAGACCGAGGCCGAGATCCTAAGACAGGTAAATAAAGAGCTTGAACGCCTTAACCCTCAAAAGAGCGAGCCTGAGATAATCGTATTGGAAAACGAAGCATGGCATCAGGGCGTTATAGGCGTCGTTGCTTCAAAAATATGCGAACGATACGGCTGCCCCACAATACTTATTTCCTCACAGGAAGAACCCGGCAAAGGCAGCGGGCGCAGCATAGGCAATTTTAATCTCTTTCGCGCTCTTGAAAAAACAAGCTCATATCTTGAAAAATACGGCGGACATGAGCTTGCGGCGGGTCTCAGTATAAAAAAAGAGAACATACCTGCTTTCAGGAAAGAGATAAACCGCTTAAGCCGCGATGAGCTGGCTTCCATAGAAATGCCCGCGCTTACGGCCGACTGCGAATTGTATCCGTATGAAATTACGATAGACACGATAAACTCGCTCTCCGTTTTAGAGCCTTACGGAACAGGCAATCCGACTCCCGTTTTCATAATGAAGAACGTGCTTATTTGGGATGTTGTTCCCATATCGGGCAACAAGCATGTGAGACTTAGTTTCCAGCTTGAGCGCGACAAATTTGTTTCAGCGTTTTTCTTTAATAAGACAGAGGATGAGCTTGGCGTTATTTCGGGTGACCGCGTAGACATAGTGTTTACTGCAAATATCCATACGTACAGAGGTCGTGATTCGGTGCAGTTTATAATAAAGGCTATGGAGCTTTCGGGCAAATACGGCGTAAATATGCATACTTGCCATGAAATATATTTAAAACACAAAGACAGCCTTGCCCTGAGAAAAGATGAGCTTGAAACAATAATTCCCGTTAGAGACGATTTTGTGGCTACCTACAGATATCTTTGTGCAAAGGCGCAGCGCGGTATAAACGAGTTTTCGATATCAAAGCTCTCAAGAGAGGTTTCATGGCATTCAAAGCGTGAAGTGAATCACGCCAAAATGATGGTTTGCCTTGAGGTCATGCAGGAAAACTCACTTATCAATTTCCGGTATTTTGATAAAACGATAACCGTATTTATAAACAAGAGCGCACCGAAGATCGATTTGAACGACTCCAAGATTCTTAATAAACTCAAAGAGGATTACGCAAATGCTTAAAACGGAAACTCCTTCCATCTCTTCTGAAGCTAACGAGATTCAAGAAGAATTCGATCTGCTCATAAAGCAGATCAAAAAATATAATAAAAATGCCGACTTTGACAAAATAACGCGGGCATATGAGCTTGCCTGTGAAGCGCATAAGCTTCAAAAGCGTGTTGCCGGCGGTCCGTATGTTATCCACCCGCTTAAAGTGGCGCATATTTTATCGGATATGTCGCTTGATTCCGATTCCATCACGGCGGCTCTTCTTCATGACGTTGTTGAGGACACCGACGTCACGCTTGACGACATAAAATCAAAATTCGGCAAAGATGTGGCTGACCTTGTAGACGGCGTAACAAAATTAGGACGCATACCTTATTCGTCAAAAGAGGAGCAGCAGATAGAAAACCTGCGCAAGATGTTTCTCGCTATGGCCAAGGACATCCGCGTACTGCTGATAAAGCTTGCAGACAGGCTTCACAATATGCGCACGATATCATCCATGCCCGAAGAAAAGCAGCGTCAAAAGGCGCTAGAGACGATAGAGGTATATTCTCCTTTGGCGCACCGTCTCGGTATCCAGAAGATAAAAACGGAGCTTGAGGATATTTCGATAAAGATACTCGACCCCATTGCCTGCAAGGAGATCGAAGACAATATCGCAAAAAAAATGGTCCAAAACGAGGCCTTTTTATCGAGCATCGAGGAGAGCGTAAAAAAGCGTCTCGACGAAGCGGGATTAAAGCACACCATATCAAGCCGCGCAAAGCACATATACAGCATTTACCGCAAAATGTATACCCAGAACCGCAGCTTTGACGAAATATACGATCTTTTTGCAATACGCATAATCGTTGACGAGACGGTCGATTGCTATAACGTGCTTGGCATAATGCACGATATGTATAAGCCGATACCGCGCCGTTTTAAGGACTATATTTCCACGCCTAAGCCGAATATGTATCAGTCGCTGCACACGACCGTAATAGGCAAGGCCGGAGTCGCGTTTGAAGTGCAGATACGCACGAAAGAAATGGACGAAGTAGCTGAAATGGGTATAGCGGCCCATTGGAAATACAAGCAAAATATAACAGACAAGAAGGCAGGCGAAAACCTTATATGGGTGCGTCAGCTTTTGGAAATACAAAAGGAGTCGGAAGATCCCGACGACCTCATGCGAGCGCTGAAAATAGATATGTTCGCAGACGAAGTATTCGTATTCACTCCGGCGGGCGACGTATTGAACCTGCCTCAGGGCTCCACCATAATCGACTTTGCATATGCGATACATTCCGGCGTTGGCAACAACATGAGCGGCGGCAAGGTCAACGGGCGAATAGTCCCCATTGATTCTGTTCTTCACAACGGCGATATCGTTGAAATAATCCGCTCGTCTTCATCTCACGGCCCGTCGCTCGATTGGCTCAAAATGTGCAAAACGAGCGGCGCAAGGAACAAGATACGCCAATGGTTCAAAAAAGAAAAGCGCGACGAGAACATAACTCGCGGTAAGAACGAATTTGAAAAAGAAATAAAGCGAAACGGGCTCTCCCTGAACGATGTGCTAAAAGATGAAATACGCGTTCCGCTTCTTAACAGGTTCTCCGCAAAATCAATTGAAGATCTTTACGCGGGCATTGGATACGGCGGATTTTCGCTCAACAAGGTCATCTTAAAAGTATTGAGCGAAGTTGACAAGCAGAAAAAGCAGCAGGAACCCGAGCCCCCCGCTGAACTCACCGCTCCCGAAACGGCCGAAACACATCATACAAAGAATTATAAAGGAATACTTGTAGAGGGCATGGACAACTGCCTTATAAAGCTTGCGCACTGCTGCAATCCGCTTCCCGGCGATGAGGTCGTAGGATTTATTACAAGAGGCTTCGGCGTATCCGTCCATAAAAAGAATTGCGTAAACGTAGTAAACAACACCGAACGCGATTCAAATCAGCGCTGGGTAAAAGTAAGCTGGACGCAGACGAGCGAAACTCTGTTTACCTCAACGCTTCAAATAGTGTCGCGCGACAGGCTCAATATAGTTGCCGACGTAATAAATCTGTTTTCAACCATGAAAATAAAAACAAGCAGTATAAACGCGCGCGAAACGAAAGACGGCTTTACGCTTATCAACGTATCCATCGAGATCAAATCGCTCGCTCAGCTTGAATTTGTAATGAACAAGCTGTCCCGTATCCAGGGAGTTATTGACGTTGTAAGAGGTATGCAGTAAAAGGCGGTGTATTTATGAGAGCGCTTATTCAAAGAGTCACTTCCTCAAGCGTTTCTGTGAGCGGCGAAACCATAGGAGAGATATCACAGGGTCTTAATATTCTTCTGGGCGTTTTTGCCAACGACACTGAAGACGATCTTAAGTATCTTTTAAAGAAAATACCCTCACTGCGCATATTCTCCGATGAAAACGGCAAGATGAACCTTTCTGTACTGGATATACACGGCGAAGCGCTTATAATATCGCAGTTTACTCTTTGTGCAGACACGAAAAAGGGCAATCGCCCAAGCTATATAAACGCCGCTTTGCCCGAATTTGCCGAAGACATGTACAACAGGTTCATCGAGGGCATGAAAAACAGCGGCGTCTCAAAGGTCGAACACGGTAAATTCGGCGCGGACATGAAAGTCAATATCATAAACGACGGTCCCGTTACTGTTTTATTGGATTCAAAAAATAAATAGTTTTCAACAAAGAAAGGCGGAATTTGTATGTTGAAGGGCATGAGTATAACTGTTGGCCCGCTTGAGACTAATTGTTATCTCGTATACGACGAAGAGGACAGCGTATGCGTTATAATAGATCCGGGCGAAGAGGCGCTTACAATATTGGATGTAATTCGCACATTGAAGCTTGATGCGCAGGCGATCTTTCTTACGCATACTCATTTTGATCATATAGGCGCAGTCAGAATGATACAGGACTCGCTCAATATTCCCATATATGTAAATCAGAATGAAACGAATATAAAGAAAACATGGAAAGACGTTCACTTTGTAAATGACGGCGACACTTTGACAATTGGAAAGCTCACCTATGAGTTTTTGCTTACGCCCGGTCATTCACAGGGGTCTATGTGCATAAAAGCCGAGTCAACAATATTCAGCGGCGATACGCTTTTCCTTGAAAACTGCGGCAGATGCGACCTTCCCGGAGGAGATTATAAAGAGATGCTTCGTTCGCTGAAACGCATAAGCCTTATCTCCGGAAATTATGCCGTCTTTCCAGGGCACGGTCCGAAAACAACGCTGAATTACGAGCGAATGAACAACCCATATATGCGAGAGAGCCGATATGCAAATTAAAACGGAGGGACACGAGGAATCGTACAGTGTTTACACTGTTTTAAAAAGCTTTTTCTGGTTTGAAAAAGTCTCGGAAAAGCCCTCATGCGACGACGGCGATACAGCGTTCAGCAAGCAATATGTTAAAGACGGTGTATTATATATCGATACGGTGATAACTTACCGCGGCAATTCTTACAATGGCCGTGCCTGCTTAAAAGCGGATAATATGCCGGCAGACGAGCTGTCTTACAAGCGAAAGCAAAAAGACTTGATAAAAAGATCGGCCTATGATGCGTCTGCCCAAGCTTTGGGACACGGTCTAAAATGGGGAATACTTACGGGGATACGTCCCGCAAAGCTTGCGAGGGATCTAAGGAAAGCAAATTCTTTAGAAAAAGCTCATGATATTCTTGTAAATGATTATTGCTTGTCAGATGAAAAAAGCAGCCTCATTCTCGGAATATCAGACGTACAGAACAGTATAATAAACGAGATCTCACATAATGATGTTTCGCTGTATATATCCATACCGTTCTGCGTAAGCCGATGCAGCTACTGCAGCTTTGTCTCTCACTCGATAGAAAAAGCCGGCCATCTTGTGCCTCAGTATGTTTCGCTGCTCATACGCGAGCTTAGAGAGCTTTCAGAGCTTATTTCCTCGCTTTCTATCAACATAAAGTCTATTTATATAGGCGGCGGCACGCCGACGTCGCTTTCCGAGAGCGAGCTTTTAAGGCTTCTTTTATGTATAAACGAGTGCTTTGATCTTTCAAAGGTCGCCGAATATACTTTGGAAGCGGGCAGAGCCGATACGATAACGCCTAAAAAGCTTGCCGACGCCAAACGCTTGGGCGTTACGCGCGTAAGCGTAAATCCTCAAACTACGAACGACGACATACTTATGAGTCTGGGCAGGCGTCATACACGCGACGACTTTTTTAAGGCATACAGGCTTTCGGAAGACGCCGGTTTCGATATTATAAATACAGATGTAATTGCCGGACTGCCAGGCGAATCGCTTGACAGCTTCAAACGAACGATAGACGATATTCTCACGCTTTCTCCCGCAAACGTGACCGTGCATACCTTGAGCGTTAAGCGCGCATCAACTCTCAACTACGATCATGTTGACATAACGCGCGAGTTCGATCTTGTCAGCAGTATGCTCTCTTATGCATCCGAGCGTCTTTTCGATTCGGGATACTCGCCGTATTATCTGTATCGTCAAAAATCAACGCTCGGCAATCTTGAAAATGTGGGATATGCGCGTGCTGGCGCCGAATGCCTTTACAACATATACATGATGGAGGAGGTAATGCCGGTGCTGGGAGCGGGCGCAGGAGCCGTGTGCAAGATGCTCTGCGGCGGAGGAAAGATAGAGCGTATTTTCAACTACAAATACCCATACGAATACATAAATGATTTTTCAAAGGTCGCGCGCAATCATTTGAAGCTTAAAGAAATGCTTTCTCAAAATTCAAAATAATTGTTGTGGACTTTTTTAGAGTTCTTTCGTATAATAAAAATAAAAGTATACTGTAAATTATTATATTTTATACATGAAGAAAGGTGAATGTTATGAGCGACTTAAAAAGCAGCGGTTTGTTCAACCAGTTCGTAAAGGCGGCGCGCTCGACGACTACTACTGTAACTAAAAAGACGGGCGAATTTGTTGAGACCACAAAAATAAAAGTGGCAATAGCAGACTGCGAAAATGAGATAGACTCCCTCTATATCGATATCGGCAAGCTCGTATATAAGGCTTTCTCCGAAAACACGGAGCCTTCGGAAACCATAAACGAAAAATGCGCCCTTATTTCCGAAAAGATCGCAAACAGGGAAGAGCTTAAAGCAAAGCTGGCCGCCGCAAAGGACAGTGTTATCTGCGAAACGTGCGGCGCGGGCAATCCTGCCGGAAGCCAGTTCTGCTCAAGCTGCGGCGCAAAACTGCAATAAACAACAAATATGCGGGGTAAGCCAATCGATTTTTCGGTAGGCTTACCGTTTTTATTGTTATTATAATAAGTTTTATTCGACAAACGCTCTTTAATATGATAATATTATAAAGTAGTTGTTTTTTTGAAACATCCTGCTCGAGAGGTAAGAATGAAACGCTTTGTTTTTGCGCTCATATGCTTAGTTGCGGTAATGACCGCTGCGTCATGCAAAAGCGAAACTGCTGCCGACATCGCTGCTTTGGATGCAGCCAAAACAGTGCTTGAAAGCCAGCCCGACGTTTCGCTTTATACACAAACGCTTTCCGCCTTCGACGGCGTATATGACTACGCCGAAAATGTATACGGCGTTGACAAGACAATGTTTTCCGACGCCGCAGTCATACATGCAGAGGGCATGGACCCTCATGAAATAGCCGTATTCCGGGAAGATCATTCTCGCGGCGGCGAGGACAGATATGAGATTTCCTGCTTGCTTTTGGAATACTTGAAAAGACGCACTAACGATTTTTCGGGATATGCTCCTGCGGCTGCGGCAACAGTCGCTCGCGCGGAAGTTGTGACCTCTGATGACGGATATGTGCTTCTTTTGATATGCGATGACGTCGATGCGGCGAAGGCGGCTTTTAACAACGCTGTGAAAGCGTCTCTTGAAGCTGCGTCTTATGATAAAGAGAACGAGGGATCCGACGAACCTCTGCTTGATGAAAACGGATACGTAGTATTTAACGATTCCGAATTAAATGAATTGCCGATATATGATACGTCGGATATACTAAAGGCATACTTCAGCGGCGACGAGTCTTCGCTGTCAACAAAAGACAAGGCGATATTAAAAGCCGCAAAGGAGATCATATCCGCCATAATAACCGAAGATATGAGCGATTATGAAAAGGAGCACGCCGTTCACGATTACATTGTAACTCATACTTATTATGACGAGGACGCAATAACCGCGGCGGGCGATCCTGACAGTGCAAACCCGTATGGTCTGCTTATAAAAGGCAAAGCCACTTGTATGGGATATGCTTCGTCGTTTTCACTGTTTATGGATATGCTCGGTATAGAAAACGCCATTGTTTTGGGCGCGCACGAATATTCGACAGAGGAGCATGCGTGGAACATGGTTCGTCTTGAGAGCGATTGGTACTGCGTTGATGTAACGTGGGACGATCCCATAGGCGCACACATAACCGAAGAGAATATACATGACGACACATTCGTTATGAATATGGCTCACAGATACTTTAATGTTACGAGTGAATATATGCGCGACACGGATCACCAGTGGGATTATTACGGCGTTCCGGAAGCAGACGGCACGAAGTTCGCGTTTGATGAGTTTAATTAACTTAATTATATAAAAAACAGTCAGGCGGTCTTATATCAAAAACTACCCAATCATTTGGGAGAAAGGAAGCATCCATAAAGTCTAAACAGCTTCAATGGATTATGTGAATGTGTATGGATAATAATAGCTTTGTAATGGAGAAAGACTTTGCGTGTAACGTCTTTCACGAGAGCATAATCAAAGAACGTTTAAGCGCGCAGGCTTATCAGGAATTCAGAAAAGCCATAGACGGAGGATATCAGCTTTCACGCGAGGTTGCCGATGAGATAGCTCTCGTAATGAAGGAGTGGGCGCTTGAAAGAGGAGCGACTCACTATACGCACTGGTTTCAGCCGCTGAACGGTTCTACCGCCGAAAAGCACGAGGCTTTTTTGGCGGCGGAGCATGGGGGACACGCTATACTTGAATTCAACGGCAAGGTACTCATAAAAGGCGAGTCCGACGCTTCGAGCTTCCCGTCGGGAGGACTCAGAGCTACATTTGAGGCGCGCGGATATACTGCGTGGGACCCGACTTCGCCTACGTTTCTTAAGGAGGATATGTCGGGCGTTACTCTCTGCATACCTACTACGTTCTTATCTTATACGGGAGAAACGCTTGACGAAAAGACGCCGCTGCTTCGCTCAATGCAGGCGCTAAACGAGAAAGCGACACAGCTTCTTAAGCTTTTGGGACACAGTGATGTGAAAAAAGTTACTCCCAGCATCGGCGTAGAGCAGGAGTATTTCCTTATAGATTACAAGAAGTTCTTACAGCGCAAGGACATCGTTTTCACCGGACGCACGCTCATAGGCTCGCGTCCTCCCAAGGGACAGGAGCTTGAGGACCACTATTACGGCGCGCTTTCGGAGCGCATTTCCTCCTACATGAAGGAGCTCGACATCGAGCTTTGGAAGATGGGCATATTGGCTAAAACAAAGCACAACGAAGTTGCCCCCGCGCAGCATGAGCTTGCGCCCGTCTATACTACGGCCAACATTGCGTCGGACCAGAATCAGCTTATCATGGAAACGATGCAGCGCGTAGCGTACCGTCACGGTCTTGCCTGCCTTTTACACGAAAAGCCATTCTCCTACATAAACGGCTCCGGCAAGCATAACAACTGGTCTATCTCGACCGACACGGGAAAGAATCTGCTTGCCCCGCCAAAGAACGGCGGCGAACGCGAGAATCTTGAGTTTCTTTTGTTCATAGCGGCTATGGTACGCGCCGTTGACGAATACGCCGGTCTTCTCAGACTTTCCGCAGCCAATACGGGAAACGATCAGCGACTCGGCGGCGTCGAGGCTCCTCCGGCCATCGTTTCAATGTTTTTGGGCGAAGACATAACGAACAAGCTTCTCGACATCGCGGGAGAGACTCCCAAGCAGCCTGCACATAAGCAGAGCACGCTTACCGTAGGCGTAGGCGCAATACCCAGCGTATCCGCAGACGACTCCGACCGCAACAGAACTTCGCCGTTCGCGTTTACCGGCAACAAGTTCGAATTCCGTATGCTCGGCTCATCTGCGCCCGTATCCTTTGCAACGACTATAATCAATACGATAGCGGCGGAATCCTTTGAAATAATAACCGAACGCCTCAAAACGTATGAGGATATAAACACCGGCATACGCGAAATAATAAAGGATATCTACAAAAATCACAGTCGCGTTCTGTTCAACGGCAACGGCTACTCCCAGGAATGGGTCGAGGAAGCACGAAGAAGAGGTCTTCCCGAAATAACCAACATGGTAGACGCAGCAAAAGTCGTGGCCGAAAGAAAGACCATAGCTATTTTCAAGCGGTACAATATATACCAGATGTCAGAGCTTGCCGCAAGGTTTGATATAATGCTTGAAAAATATTCTAAGGAGAAGATAATAGAGGCGCGCACGCTCGTTGATCTCGTGCGCCGTCAGATAGTTCCGGCGTCGCAGAAATATCTGAAAGAAATATCAGAGACTTTATCAGCCGTAAGCGCGATAGACAAGGATGCGGCACAGAATCTGTCAATTCAGTTCAAGGTCGTTTCAACGCGAATAAACGCGCTTAATGAAGCTGTATATACTTTAAGACAGGATCTTAAAAAAATACTTGGGCGCGAATTTACGTTTGACAACGCCTGCTATTACCGCGACGTTATCTGCCGCGATATGGACGAAATAAGAAGATACAGCGACTCTTTGGAGCGTATCGTGGACGAAGAGCTTTGGCCTATACCGACTTATGCGGAGCTTTTATTCAATGTATAAGCAGTATATCGCATAAAAAGGCATTGCGCTCAATAATATTTATTAAAAACTTCGGGAGGCTTATCATTTGAACGAAAGACGATCCGCTCTTACGAACACCCAAAGTTCGTTTATGCACGGCGCGATGATCCTTATTGCGGCAAACGTCATTGTAAAAATAATAGGCGCGCTTTTCAAGGTTCCGCTTACAAATTTAATAGGCAGCGAAGGTATGGGGTATTTTCAGACTGCATACAGCATTTATCAGATGCTGTTCGTGCTTTCAACCGCCGGACTCCCCGTTGCAATATCAAAAATGGTATCTGAAAACGCCGCCTTGGGCAAATGGGCCGACGTAAAGCGAATATTCAATATATCGCTTCTCGTATTCATGGTCGTGGGGCTTGCTGCTTCGCTCATAATGTTCTTCGGAGCCGACGCCTTCTCAAAAGCAGCCAATAACGACAAAGCCATGACCAGCGTGCTCGTAATAGCGCCGGCGATATTCTTCGTTGCGATAATGTCTACCTTCCGCGGCTTTTTCCAGGGGCTTTCCAATATGATACCGACTGCTATGTCGCAGGTAGTAGAAGCGGCAGCAAAGCTCGTTGTCGGCTTTATTGCGGCCTATATGATAATCAAAGCCGGTCAGTCTATTGAGCTTGCGGCCTCCGGAGCCGTTACCGGCATAACCGTGGGCAGCGTTTTGGGCGCGATCCTCATGTGGGTGTATTACAACCGCTCCAAGCGAGTACGCGAAATCAAGAGCCTTGCAAAGGGACAAAAGGCAAGACCCGGCAGGGAAATATTCAAGCAGCTTTTAAAAATAGCCATACCCGTGACTATTGGCGCTTCGGTCATAAGCATAACGAATCTTATCGACCTTTTGCTCGTTATGAACCGTCTCGGAGACGCAGGCTTTTCGCAGGCGCAGGCAAATTCGCTCTACGGCACTTATACGTCTATGGCCGTAACGCTTTTCAACCTGCCGCCCTCGATAGTAGTAAGCTTAAGCATAAGCATAATACCTATAATCTCGGCAGCCTTTGCCGTAAAGGACAAAGCAAAGCTTCATTCCACCATAGGCTCGGGACTTCGCATAGGCATGCTTATCGCGATGCCGTGCGCCATAGGACTTGCGATGCTGAGCAAGCCCGTTTTAAGCCTTATATTCTTCAAGCGCCTTGAAGAAGTTGAGATCGCGGCTCCGCTGCTCACTTCGCTGGGCGCAGGCGTGCTTTTCGTCTGCATGGTCTCGATAACGAATTCAATGCTTCAGGCGATAAGCCGTCCGAATATACCCGTTTTTACCATGCTCTGCGGCGGCGTAGTAAAGCTCGTTACGAATTATTTCCTTGTGGGCACTCCGTCGATAAATATAAGCGGCGCTCCGATAGGTACCACGCTATGTTATGCTACGATAACGATACTTAACTTTATAATGCTTATAAGAGTTACGCACGTCCGTCCGAACTTTCTCAATATGCTCATAAAGCCGCTGGTAAGCGCGGCGGCTATGGGTATAGGCGCGCTTGCATGTTATAACGCAATATCAAGGATAATAAGTCCGCATATCGCCACGCTTGCGGCGCTCGTGATAGCTATGCTCATATACTTCTTCATGCTCGTCGCTCTGCGCGGTTTCATCCGCGAGGATCTGCTTCTTATGCCAAAGGGAAAGAAGCTCGTTTCGATAATGGAACGCCGCGGATGGATAAAAAAAGAAAGGATATCGAAATAATGGTTGACTTTGAGCGAAAAAACACTTATAATTTTGCCGATTTACTAAACATAATGAAGATCCTGCGCAAAGATTGCCCTTGGGACCGCGAACAGACTCACGATTCGATAAAGAGCAATTTTATCGAGGAAACGTACGAAGTCATTGACGCGATAGAGGAGCGAAACGACGAGCATTTAAAGGAAGAACTCGGCGACGTGTTGCTCCAGGTCGTATTTCATACGGAAATGGCCGAAGAATCCGACCGTTTCAATATGGACGACGTTACGACGGGCATATGCGAAAAGCTCATACGCCGACATCCTCATATTTTTTCGGACGTTAAGGCCGAAAATGCCGACGAAGTGCTTGACAACTGGGCCAAGATAAAAAAACAGGAAAAAGCCCAGAAAAAACAGTCGGACGTAATGAACGGCATTGCAAAAAGTCTTCCGTCTCCGATGTATGCATATAAGATACAAAAAGCAGCCGCCAAAGTAGGATTTGATTTTGAGACCGATGACGACGCTCTCTCAAAGCTCAAAGAGGAAACGGACGAGCTTTCGGATGCGTTAAAGAGCGGTAACAGCGAAAAGATCATGGAAGAGGGCGGTGACGTCATGTTCGCCTGCATAAACCTTTTAAGACGTCACAACGTAGACCCGGAGCTTTCTTTAATGAGCTCCAACAAAAAATTTATAAGTCGTTATTTATATATTGAAAAGCAGGCGAAGTTACGTTATAATATGAATATTGACAAGTTAAGCCTTAAAGAAATGGACGAGCTCTGGAATGAATCAAAACAAAAGGCTTAAACTAATGGCTCTGTATTCACTATAAAAAAGAGAAAATTAAATATTTGGAGGTTATCATGAACAAAAGCACATTAATAGCTACTGTTGCACAAAAATCTGGTTTATCAAAAAAGGATGCGGATCTCGCTGTCAACGCGGTACTCGACGTTATCACCGACGCGCTTAAAGAAGGCGATAAGGTACAGGTCATCGGTTTCGGTACGTTTGAAGTAAAAGAACGTCCCGCACGCAAGGGCAAAAATCCTCAGACCGGCGCAACAATAGACATTCCGGCGTCGAAAGCACCTGTTTTCAAGGCAGGTAAGGCTCTTAAAGATACTATCGCATAGTTGTTCATCGCGTAAATCATAGCTTCTGTTTTTTATAAACAGAAGCTATATTTGTATGATTTGTTTTTGAAAGGAATACCATGAGACTTGATAAATTCTTAAAGGTGTCGAGGCTGATAAAACGCCGCACCGTCGCAAACGAAGCGTGCGACGCGGGGCGGGTAAGCGTAAACGGACGCCCTGCGAAGGCGTCTTACGAGGTGAAAACGGGAGATATAATAGAAATATTATTCGGACAGAAAAGCATTAAAGTTAAAGTTACGGATATTAAAGAAACCGTAAAAAAGGACGACGCGACAAGCATGTATGAGGTCGTGATATAAACTGATTTAAACGCCGCCTTCGGGCGGTTTTTTTACGACAAACTTCTTAAGACTTTTTTTCTTTCACGCTCTAAAATACCTTTGTAAATGCTTTTTCGGAGGTATAGCCATGGAGATAACATACTCATACAACAAAAACGAGCTTACTGTATTCCTAAACGGGGAGCTTGATCATCATACCGCAAAAATGACGCGCGACGCCATAGACGATATTATTTCAATGAAGCCTGTAAATACGCTTATTATAAACATGGATAAGCTAACATTTATGGACAGCTCCGGCATAGGGCTTGTACTCGGACGCTATAAGCTTTTAAGCGAGATGGGCGGAAAAGTCGAGCTGTCTGTCAAAAACTCGGCGATACGTCGTATTTTTGAAATGTCCGGAGTGAATAAGCTTATACGTTTTAAATAAAGGGGAGGTATACATAAAATGACGGTCAACAATTACCTGAAGCTTCTGATACCGGCGCGCTCCGTAAACGAGGGGTTTGCACGCGCCGCAGTAGCGGCATTTGCCTCGCAGCTCGACCCTACGCTTTCCGATATCACCGAGATAAAAACAGCGGTGTCGGAGGCTGTTACAAACGCTATTGTGCACGCCTATAAGGACACGATGGGCGAGATACGCATACGAGCACGAATAATAAACTCCGACACTCTCGAGGTAAGCGTATCCGACAAAGGAAGCGGCATAGAGGATATCGAGCAGGCCAGAACGCCGCTCTTCACCACCTGCGAAACAGGGGAAAGAAGCGGTATGGGCTTTACGATAATGGAGAGCTTTATGGACAGCGTCAAAGTCACATCGCGCGTAGGATACGGCACGAAAGTTGTCATGCGAAAGCGCATAATCACACGGCAGTAAAAAATGAAGAATTCATATGCCGCCGAAAACGACAAGCTGATAATTAGGATCAAAAACGGAGACGAAAGCGCAAGAGAAGAGCTTGTACTAAACAACATGAAGCTTGTTTACAACATATGTTCGCGCTTTACGGGATACGAAACGCAGACGGAAGACCTTCATCAGATAGGCGCCATGGGGCTTATTCGCGCCGCGCGCGATTTTGACGTCTCTTACAACGTAAAGTTTTCGACATATGCCGTACCCTTAATACTTGGAGAGATCAAGCGATTCTTACGAGATTCATCCATGATAAAATCCTCAAGAAGCTTAAAGGAGCTTGCTTTCAAAGCGCAAAAAGCATCTATAGAGCTGACAGAGCTTTTGGGACGCGAGCCGAAGCTTCATGAGCTTTCAGAAATGCTTGGCGTAGACAGCGAGCTTATAGCCTCAGCATTTGAAGCTGCAAGAGCGCCTAAAAGCCTTAACTCGCCTATTTTCGAAGAAGACGGCCAAACTCTTGAAAACACCGTAGCAGTTTCAGGCGGCGAGGACGCGCTTTTAGACAGGATCGCTTTAAATTCTCTGATCTCAAAGCTTTCCGATAAGGAGCAGGCAATAATAAAACTCAGATATTTTCACGACCTTACGCAGTCACAAACCGCCTCGATCTTGCAAATATCTCAGGTGTCGGTGTCACGTATGGAAAAAAAGATAATAAAGAAGCTTAAAAATATGATGGATTTTGAATAAAATTTTAAAATTTTCATTATTTCATGAAACTTTTTATAATTATGATCGTCTTATTTAGAAACCACATAGGATAGGAGAGATAATTATGAAAAGATTTATGTCGGCTTTGCTTGCGATGCTGCTTATTATCGGCATTTTTTCCGCCGTGTCCGTAGGCCTTGCCCAGGACAACGGCCAAAGCGCCTCCGACAGCATCGTCGTATTCCGCCTTCACGATCCGAGATACATGAAGGACGGCAAAGTTTTATACCATGACGCAGACAATTCGGCAGTTACTCCGATAGTGAATCAAGACCGCACCTTGATCCCGCTTCGCTCCATTTCCGAGGCGTTCGGCGCGGACGTATCTTTTGAAAATAATGCGGCTGTCATTAAGATATCGGGCAAAAATATAATTTTCCCGATAAACGAAGCCTCATTTACCGTTGACGGCCAGTCTTACGGGCTCGACACAAAGACGATAATAAGAAACGACCGTTCCATGGTGCCGATACGCGCGCTTTGCGAAACGGCTCTCGGCCTCAAGGTCGATTTCTCCGACGGATATATAACTATCTATAAAGAGGACAAGTCCCAAGAATCCGGCAACGCATTAAAGGCCGCGCAGGACACTCTCGGCAATTTAAGATATTACGCTTCTCACAGCGAGATAAAATCTGTCGTCGGAGACTCGTTTTCCGATTATTTCGGCAGATACAACGCTGCTTACGTCCTTGAAGAGGAGGCAGAGGCCGACTCGGCGCGTGACGTAGGCGCTTCTGCCAATTCCACCGCCGTAAAAGCATCGCCTTCCGAATCCGCTGCCGAAGGCGGCATGGGCGGAGGCGGCGACGGCGACGACGCATACTCGCAGACTAACGTGCAGGTAGAAGGCGTTGACGAGGCCGACATATTGAAGACCGACGGAAAATACATATACTATATGAGCTACAATACAGTGTATATCGTTGAAACGGGCGACAACGGTCAGATGAAGCTTGCTTCCGAGATAACGGCCGGCGACGATACTTACTTCAACGATATGTATGTAGACGGCAGCAGGCTCGTGCTTGTCGGCGCTTCCGATTATTACAGGACCTACTCAAGCGAAAATACGGAAGACGACGTACTCTTTGACTCATACTACGGAAAGAGCTTTACGGTCGCTTTCGTGTATGATATATCCGACAAGAACTCCCCGAAGCTTGTAAAATCCTCCGAGATAGAAGGATACAATGTTTCCACGAGAAAGATAGACAACCTTGTATATATCATCACCGAAAAATACGTTTACGACGTTGACGACGATTTCTTCCCCGTATACCGCGACAGCCAGTCTAACGGCGGCAGCGCAGCTTTGATCGAGGCGAACAAAATTGCAATAATGCCCGAAATAAGCGATACGAGCTATCTTAATTTCGCCGTTATAGACATTACGGACAATTCTCCGGCAAATATCGAGTCGGTATTCGGAAGCGGAAGCACAGTCTACATGAACAAAAACTCCGTTTATCTTGCTTCATATGATTACGACCGGAAGACATACGAAGCAAATACAAAAGTAATGTATTTTGACCTCGAAGGAAAATCAGTGATCCCGCAGGGTGCAATAAAGCTTTCCGGCTCCGTTTTAGACCAGTTCTCCATGGACGAATATAACGGAAATCTGAGAGTCGTAACTACCGATTACAGCGGCGAACAGGGCAGCAGCCTTTATATCGTCGATCCCTCTGCTATGAGCATACTGGGCTCTATCACGGGCATAGCAAAGGGCGAGCGCGTATATTCGGCAAGATTTGACGGCAATACGGCTTACGTCGTAACGTATAAGCAGGTAGACCCGCTCTTCGTAATAGACGTATCCGACCCCGCGAACCCGAAGATCACGGGACAGGTGAAAGTCCCCGGATATTCGTCGTATCTCCATCCCGTAGGCGACGATCTGCTTTTGGGCATAGGCCGCGACACGAAGGACAGCTTTATAATAAACGACAGGGGACAGCGGGAAGAAATAGGCACTATCGACGACGGCTTAAAGCTTTCGCTCTTTAAGATAACGAACGGCGAGCCCGTTGAGGTGGATACCGTAAAGGTGGCCGACTCGCGCTACGTATACTCCGACGTGACTTACGACCACAAGGCTCTCATGGTAGATAAAGAGCGCAATAATTTCGGATTCTCCGTTGACGATTATTCCGACCCGACTTCCGCCAATATCGCGTTTATTTACAATATAAGCGGAGAGAAATTAAACGAGCAGGCAAGACTCAAAGTCTCGGATGATAATTACGTTTACATCGGTCAGGAGCGTTTGTGCTACATCGGCAACGTGCTCTACTACGTTGTTCAGGGAAAGGTATACTCGTATAACTACGGCGGAAATTATAACGAGCTTTCGACGATAGTTTTAAAAGAGAGCAGTGACGACGACTACTTGGTATACGATGCCGCAGAATAAACGGGGCGCGCTAGCGCCTGCAGCGTCATTATAGTGAATAAAGGCGGCCGGGCATATATTTGTCCGACCGCCTTATGTATTTATAAAAAACAGACGCCCTAAAACCGTGCGGCCTTAGGCGTCTGTTGGTGACCCATCCGCGATTCGAACGCGGGACACCTTGATTAAAAGTCAAGTGCTCTGCCAACTGAGCTAATGGGTCATAAATAAAAAAAGTGGCTGGGGTGGCAGGATTTGAACCTACGAATGCCAGAGTCAAAGTCTGGTGCCTTAACCAGCTTGGCTACACCCCAATATAGGTAAATATTTGTGGCATCTTAGGTCTCATAAAAGTGGGGTGGATAGTCGGAGTCGAACCGACGGCCTCCAGAGCCACAATCTGGCGCTCTAACCAACTGAGCTATATCCACCGCATAAAAATAAAGTGGCGCGCCTGAAGGGACTCGAACCCCTGGCCTACTGCTTAGAAGGCAGTTGCTCTATCCAGCTGAGCTACAGGCGCGTATAAAAAACATAATGGAGCGGGTGATGGGAATCGAACCCACGCGGCCAGCTTGGAAGGCTGGAATTCTACCATTGAACTACACCCGCATTTTTGCTGATCAAATACCCCAAAAAACAGATGCGATATCTAATCTGACTTGAAAAGAGTACCACAGAATTTTTTTAATGTCAAGATTTATAGGCAAAATAATTGAAATTATTTTCTCGTTATTCCTTTTTAATATAAACGGACTCTTTTTTAAAAGAGCCCGTTTGTCCGTGTACATATCATTTATTCAAGCGACATTTCACTGTAATCATCAGGCACTGAAAACAGGGAAGGATCAACATTATCTGTCATTTCTATAATATACATAACGCTGCTTTCGCCGTCGGTTATACCTTCTATGGCATAAAGCTTATCACCGTCGAAATAATAGCGCACAAGCGAGCCGCTGCCCGCAGTATATTCCTCGTAATAAAGATTTTTGCCGCCCAGCTTATTTTCTCCGACTCCGACAAAAACATACTCGTTCTCAGTCATCAGTTCTTCATCGTCAGTGTTCTCCATTTCATCTTCGGACACGCTCATTTTATAATACGTCTTGCTTGCGTCGTCTATAAGATACATAGTTGATTCATTTGAAATCGTAGTCATGGAAAAGTCTTCACTGACCATGCTCATATACAGCTTTTTGTCGTCGTAAGCCATTTTGTATTCGGCCTCTGTTGCTTCACCGTCGAGGACGTCTGTGCTCGTATAGTGGATAAAAAACTTGCCCTGCGTCATCATCTCAACATAAGGCTCGGAAAGCAGCCTGTCTTCTTCTGAAACGTCTGCTTCTTCGCTGCCGTTTTCTTCGGCGTCTTGTTGCATCTGTGCCGTTTCGGAAGCGGCGCTTTCGTCAGCCTTGTTATTCTCCGTGTCGTTATTTTTCTCCGAACAGCCCGATATCATAACGACTGATATCAGAAAAAGCAGCAGCATTATAGTCGCCTTTATTTTCATACATGTTGCCTCCTATATTTTTTATATGGTTAATTATACTATATTTTTAAGCATAGTTCAATAACAAAGTATGCTTTTAATACTTTAACACCGTGCCGCAGGCAGCGGTAAGACTCTCCTCATTTTCGCAAAATATTTTAAGGTATATCTTTTTAAATATCACCTCATGGATACTGTACTTATCCGTATAGAAAGCCAGATAGGCAAAATCATTCCAAGAGGGAATAATAAGATCAATATCCTCAAGGGAGAATATGATCTTGCGATCTTTGCACCTCCCAAGATGCTGAAGATGAACTGCGATATACACCCCTTTCGGCGCATTGAAAACCGACGCCATGCCTTCGGGACGGCCATATGCGCCGGTCGGCTTAATAATTGCCAAATATCTCGGTCTTTGAGCCGAGAACGGCTTCTTGCCGAATCCGAATAAATCCGTCATATGCAAATACGATCACCGCCCGATATATTATATGCTCTCCTACGTTTTCGCGCCTTTTTGTTGTAATATGGCGTTGATTGTGATAGAATGATTGCAGATCCACAAGAAGCAAACAGTTTTATTCGGAGATATTTATGAACGATATGGAGATAAACGAACAGTTCCTTAAACTCAGAAAACAAATGATCGAAATGCAGTATCCTCACTTAAACGATATGCAGAAGAAAGCCGTTTTTCAGACCGAGGGGCCCGTTTTAATACTTGCGGGCGCAGGCAGCGGAAAAACGACAGTTTTAGTCAACCGTATACTTAATCTTATAAGATTTGGAAACGCATATCACAGCGAAACTGTTCCTGCCGATCTATGTGAAGACGACATTTCTGACATGAAAGACTACATAGCTTCTCCCAATGACGAAAAGCTGTCAGAGCTTTTGCCGCTTATACGTGTAAAAAGAGCCGTACCGTACTCGATATTGGCGATAACCTTTACGAACAAGGCGGCAGGGGAACTAAAAGAGCGTCTAGCGCTTACCATAGGCCCCGAAGCGAACGATATATGGGCATGCACATTTCACTCTGCATGCGTAAGAATACTCAGGCGAAACAGCGAGGCTATTGGTTTTGATTCGAGCTTTTCAATATATGATGCAGACGACACAATGAGGCTTATCAAAGCGTGTGAAAAGGAGCTTAATATAGATGAAAAGCGATTCCCTGCGCGCGCAGTATATTCTCAGATAAGCGGCGCTAAAAACAAGCTTATATCCGAAGAAGATTTTGCTTCGCTGTCTTCAAAGGACTTTTATTTAAGCGAGATCTCTCGCATATATTCTCTATATCAAAAACGGCTCAGGGATGCGGGCGCGATGGACTTTGACGATCTTATCGTAAATACTGTAAGGCTTTTGTCCGAAAACGAATCAGTGCGCGATTTTTATCAGAACAAGTTCAAATACGTGCTTGTAGACGAATATCAGGATACCAATCATGCTCAGTATAAGCTTGTCAGTCTGCTTGCGGGCAAATATAAAAACATATGCGTTGTCGGAGACGACGACCAGAGCATATATAAATTCAGAGGCGCAACTATTGAAAACATTTTAAGCTTTGAGGACGAATACAACGATGCGCTTATTATACGTTTGGAGCAGAATTACCGCTCCACAAAAAACATACTCGACGCCGCGAACAGCATAATAAAGCATAATAAAACAAGGCGTAAAAAAACACTCTGGACAGATAATATCTCGGGCGAAAAGATAAAAGTCTACGAAGCCGCAAACGATGAGGACGAAGCGAGATTCGTGGCCTCGGTGATCTCTCGTCTTAACTCGCTTCAGGAAAAAAAATATTCGGACTTTGCCGTGCTTTATCGAATGAATGCGCAGTCCTATATGCTGGAACGCGCGCTCTCGCAAAGCGGCATACCTTACAGGCTCATCGGCGGCGTTCGATTTTATGAGCGCGCCGAGATAAAGGATATCGTGGCGTATCTCCAGCTTATAGAGAACACCTCCGACGATCTGAGGCTCAAACGCATAATAAACGTCCCCAAGCGAGGTATAGGCCAGGCTACCGTTGACACGCTTGAAGCGGCGGCCACGAGCGAGGGGATATCCATGTTTGAAGCCATATTGCGCTCAAGATCCATACCTGTGCTGTCTAACCTTTCAAAAAAGCTCGGCGTTTTTTCCGACATGATAAACGACCTTATTGCGCTGAAAGACAACATGGCGCTCAACGATTTCGTCATAATGGTCATGGGGCGCACCGGAATACTTGAAGAGCTTCAATCCCAGAAAACAGAGGACGCCCGTCAGCGCATTGAAAACCTTAAAGGACTCGTGTCAAACACCGTTGTATACATGAGAAGCCATCCTGACGACCCGTCGCTTCGCGGCTTTCTTGAGGAAATAGCGCTTTATACAGATCTTGACGCTCAGGACAACGCCTCTGACAGCGTGACCATGCTTACCATACACAGCGCCAAAGGTCTTGAATTTGATACGGTGTTTTTGATCGGCGCCGATGAAGGAGTCTTTCCGTCTTCACGCTCGTTTGATTTCCCTGACGAGATAGAGGAGGAGAGAAGACTTTGCTACGTTGCCGTAACACGCGCAAAGCGTCAGCTTTATATAACGCGCGCGCAGGAACGCCTTGTCTTCGGCAAAACGATGTATCCGCGTCCCTCGCGTTTTTTAGAGGAAATATCGGAAGAGTATAAAGAACCGGCCGTGAGCCGCAGAGCATCTCAAAGGCGCGCCGCATCGTCGCACATCAGTTATGATAACACTGCATATAATAAAGAGCCCACGTCCATGTTTAAAGGCCGGGGCGCCTCTTCTGCGCCTCAAAATCAATTCATCGTAGGTGAGAGGGTGCGTCACAGGAAATTCGGCGACGGCATGATCATTTCAATGAAACCCATGGGCAAAGACATTTATCTTGAAGTCGCTTTTGACAGCGTAGGAACAAAAAAACTGATAGCAAATATGGCCGGACTTAAAAAAATATAACGTCCTTGCGGCTTCGCTCTTGACGGGAAGGGAAAATTGATTTATACTGACAAAGTAATAAGGCGAATCATTTGCTCGCCGGTGTGATGGAATTGGCAGACGTGCCGGACTCAAAAGACATCAACTTCCGCTATCTTCCGCGAGAATCCGTGACCGGGAATTGCTTGAAACGCCGGGCTATTTTGGCAATCCTAAGAGGTTATCCTTTTTTGGGGGTGCCTCCATCGCTGACCGCCTAACGAGAGAAAGTATCAGAACGCATTCTCCCACCCAAAAAGCACCTATGCCGGTGTGGTGGAATTGGCAGACGCCCTGGATTCAAAATCCAGTGTCCGCAAGGACGTGCGGGTTCGACCCCCGCCACCGGCACCATCCGGGAATCCCGAAAGCCCTGTTCTCTGGGGGATTTCGGTATTTTCATATTCAATTCCGGATATGAATTTTGATTTACTGCGGGAAATAGTCAAGGATCTTATTGGCGGAGTTGATCTTGGAGTTGTAGTCCAGGTGGGTGTAGATGTTGCTGGTCG